>DAOWDZ010000091.1 GCA_030638765.1 Desulfocapsa sp. | reverse complement strand
GGGTCCTTTGGTTTCCAGAAGAGGCCAAAACGCAGTGCGCCACCAAATTCATTGTCATCTTTGGAAGAGATCCCCAAGGTCCGATCCCAGTAATAGGTGAATTGTTGATCTTCATCGTCAATATTGGCCAGAAAAGTTATGGCAGCACCACTCTCAAAACCCCATGTGTTTTCTTCTTCAGTGAGGTAATGCTTTACCCATTTCATGCCGGCTTCAGCATTTAGCCACCAGGTCTGACGTTTGGCAAAGTCGAGGGTGAACAATGGGAAGCCCATTTCATCATAGGCTTCCTGGTCAATGTAGCTCAAGAGAAGATTGACAAATGGTACTAATTCCTTATCTTTATTTTTTGTATCCAATCCTTCAATGGCGAGCCCAAAATGAAGCGCAGTACTGTCTCTTTCACCGTATGAATTTATTATATTGAAAAAGTCCCGATGATTTTCACCATCATGGAAGGAGTAGATCACACTGGAGTTAATACGGGTGTGCTGATTCTGGAAAATATAAAAAAGGCCTGCGCCATAGTTATCTGATTCATATCCTCCAGGTATATCGTGTTCAATATCCGTTTGGCCGTAGTGGAGCATTAGTCCCCAGCGGTTATCCTCGCCATGTCGAAAACAGAGTCCGGTGGCGATTCCTGTACTTTCACTGTCAAAGGCATTCCAGACAAGATTATCTTCATCGCCTTCGCCATCCCGGCTGTGCAGCAGGCTTCCCCAGGCGTTATATTTTGTGGTGCTAACAGGGCATTCGGAATTGTTCGCGGCACGCATTAGGCTGACACCGTAACTGCTGAAAGCTCGCGGCTGGGCATCTACGTTACGCGGCAGGAAGAGAGTTTGAATGATCTTGATTGCCTGCTGCCTGTCAAGGTTTGGGAATTTGAGAGTTGTATTAGTATCAACTTCATTTGCTACCTCAACGAAGATCTCCGGTGTTGCTGGGTCAGTAGGATCAGTGGGGTTTGAAGGAACAGTTGGCAGTTCCGGAGTTATTGGGGTTGGATCAGTTGGGTCAGTGGGCTCAGTCGGAACAGTGGGGATAGTAGGGACAGTTGGTATCTCTGGAGTTATTGGAACAGGATCGCCACACTTCTCTGTTAAAGCATCAGTGAGACCATTGCAATTCTCTGGAGCAGTGGGCCGTTCCGGGGTTATTGGGGTAAGGTCAGTAGGGTCAGTGGGGTCAGTAGGGTCTGTTGGATTCGACGGGTCATAGGGGGTGCATTTCCATTCCGGTGAACCGCTGCCGATCATACAGACTTTACAGGCTTCTTCGGCCTTAATATCAACAATTTCACCACTTGGGTTTTCTGCCTGCCATGCGACATCATTAGGATCCATTCCCTCTTCTTCAAGTATCTCATCGCAGGTTTCGTTTCCCCCTGCGGCTGATTTGGTCATCCTGTAGAAATTATAGGATGCCAGCATTTGAAAAGATCTGTCTCGTGACGTCGTGTTTTGTGCGGATGAATGAGTCAGATAAGCTTGCGGGCCTAACAGTGAGTCCATTGTGTCATTGACATTTGCGTAGACTCCAGTGGCCACAAAAACACTGCACAGTAAAGCTGACCCTGTTATTTTGTGAAGTTTTTTCATGGTGAGAGGTTTTTTGGAAATGTTGTGTCTATTATCTTCTGTTGAGAATTGATTGGTAAATTGGTTTGTTTTTAACAATCTGCAGAGCTTCATTAAATTGTTTTAGTAACTTTTCTGCATCTGGATATTTCTTGGAAATGATAAGGTGAAGCCCCTCTGAGCTTAATGGATTGGAAAGTGTGGCAAATTTTTCGATTTCTGTAGGGTGTTGTTTTCGTATGAGATGCCATCCTACTTGCCCGTTCATTGGCATAAAATCTATTCTTTTGTGGTAGAGGAGTTGCAACATTTTTTCTTCTGTTGGAAGATATGAAACTGTTAGATTCGCCTGTTTAAACATTTCTTCATAATAATAGCCAATAACTCCTCCTAAGCGGTATGTTTTTAAATCTTCAAGGTGCTCATAAACGACGCCTTGAGGAAATTTATCAATACGATAAAAGAGCAAATTCTGTGAAGAAACAACTGATTCTGAATAGAAAACATCTTTTTGCCTCTCTTCTGTAATGCTGTACGGAAAGGCACCAAAAACTTCACCCATTTTTACATTCAGGAAACAACGACGCCAAGGATAGAAACGATATTGTGGGTCGACGCCCATTTCGTCAAATACTGCTGAAAGTATTTCGGTAAATTTCCCATAATTTGTCATTTCTTTCGATGTGTATGGTTGCCATTCACCGGTGGCCAGGGTTAATTGTAGGTTTTTGCTATGACCTTGCAATGGCAATAGGCAAATACTTGCTAAGATTAAGATGCAGACAGCAATCAAGTTTTTCATTGTCAGTACTCCTTTCAATTAACTTTTATTGGAGAAGGCTACGGCATAATATGTGTCACATTGTTGATGATGAATCCACTAGTAAGGGTAAGTGTTTAAGAGAAACTCCTCAATAATCCGCTATCACTGAGAGAATGATACGTTCATGTGAGTATTCATAGTATCAGTAATATTAATGAATTACCAGGGTTGATAAAGATTTTTATATTTCTTTTTTTTAAAACGAGATTATCCACACACCAGGGTAGTCTGAAGAACTTGTAATCATACAAAGGTCAAAGCCGCTCCTTTTTTGACCTTGATGAATAATTAAAATTTCACTGCTAATTTCAGAAAAGCTGTGTCGCCCTCAAGGCGTTTTTCAGTATCAAATTCATGCAGCCATTTGAGTTCTGCGATAATATCTTTACCGGATACCTTTGAAACATAGGATAATACCGGGCCTATTCCGTTTGCTCGTGCTTCAAAGTCGCCAAATGTGGCTCCAGCACCGCTGTCAGCAGAAACCTGTCGATACCAGAAACCGCTAATTCCACCACCGGCAATTCCTCCCCATAGAGGGAAGTGTTGAGCCAGAGTGCCTTCAATATGAGCCTGAGCACCCGACTTGTAATTGGTGTCTTTGTTTTCGGTATTAAAATCAACTCCAAAGAATAGTGATGCTTCGATACCGTTTTTCTGTCCGAAATATATGAGCGCTGCAGTTGGTTCAACGGTCCAGAAATTTTTCCCTGTATTTGCAAGGCGACCTACTTCATAACTTCCTGTGGGGGTGTAAATTGCGAGACGAACATTTGCGTTAAGATCTTTATTAATGTTGTAATTAAACATTAAAGGCATCAGGACAACATCACCTAGTGCGGTTACCTTGTCTGTCAGGTTTTTGCTCAGACTCCTTCCTGCAATGGAGCTGACTCCTTTCGCCAGGATCTCAATGGAAACCCAGGGGATGGTAGCAGACATGGCGTAGCTCCACTTCTCGCCAAGATTCCAGTCGGGTACCCAGAGCAAGCTTAATGCCAGGGCGTTTGATTTTGCTCTGGCCTCCAGTGTACTCATGCCGGATATCGGTATTCTTATGTCTGCTGCAACGTCGCCATCATAATTAATATAATTGAGTCTGGCGGTAAAAGTGGGGTCAGCAGGAACCCCATCTGCGAAAGACGCCATTGAGCCTGGCATATAATGACCGGAACCGCCTTCTTCCGCCTGGAGAGGTGAAGTGAAAAAAAGAAATGTGACTAGTAAAAAGAAAATATTTTTTATTGTTTGCATGATCTTGATTCCTTTTGATAGTTTTATCCACTGAATGCAACAATTCGTTCTATGGTCCAGAAAGCTGCAATACTACCAATGGCATAACTTGCTGCGACCTTTCCCCATATAAGTGAATTCTTTTTTATTATCCGTTGCAGCAACCAGCCCAGGGCAACTACAACAGCAACGAAAATCAACTGTCCGGATTCAACTCCGACATTAAAGAAAAGCAGTGCCAGCGGGATGGATTGTTCCGGCAGGCCTATTTCACTCAAGGCACCTGCAAAACCAAAACCATGCAGCAGGCCAAATATAAAGGCAACCAGCCATGGAAAGCGCTCTGCCATTCCAACTTTGCCCCTCTGGGCATGAACAATTTCTGTGGCCAGAAACAAAATACTTAAAGCAATAATTGCTTCGACCGGAGCCTGAGGGACATTGACATAGCCAAGTGTGGCCGCAGCCAGGGTAATGCTGTGGGCAAGGGTGAAGGCGGTAATAGTACCAAGCAGGCGTCGCCAACTGTTAACTATCAGAAGAAGGGCAAAGACAAAGAGCAGATGGTCTATTCCGAGCAGGATGTGTTCAACACCAAGCCCTGTGTACACTTTAACAACTTCAAAATCGGAAATTTCGGTTTTCACTTCAAAGCTGGTTTCGTCAGGTGTCAGGCGTGTCATCTGTGTTGTTCCGTCCAGATGAACTGTCCTGACAAGCACTTCGGTGCTGGTGTTTTCGAGACCGTAGACAGCTATGCGTTCTCCGGCAATTCCAGATGGACAATTCACTGACCATCTACTGATCATGGCATCTCCGGTGATGGTACGGCTTGGTGGGGTACGTTCACTGCATACATCTGGCAAAACAGGCTTCAGGCTCAGTACCAGATCCCCCTTCATCGGCAGCTTCCATTTCACATTATAGACGCCAGCATCAATGGCCTTCAGTTCCAGAAATCCGGGCCGGACTTCATCGGCCGAAGCTTTTCCGGCAACCATAATGAGCAGAAATGCAGTTATAAGGAAATTTCTGAAACAGTGGTTCATGATTTTTCCTTATTATCCACTTCTGGTAACGGAGCATTCGGTAATTCTATTGTGATCTGATAACGCTTGTGTAGTTCGGCATAAAAGGCGTCGTTTGCTTTTTTCTGTTGTTCTCGCAACCATTCACTCTGTACCTTGTTGCGTACTTGAACAAGGGAAGGCAGAAGAGAATTTGTGCGGGCGTCGATACGTACCAGATGCAGGCCATAGCCAGATTTAATCGGTCCGACCCACTTGCCAGTCGACACCGTAAAAAGCTGTTCGCTGAATGCATTGCCAAAAAGTCGTTCCACATCAAAATCACTCAAAGAGTCAAAAAGCTGCCCACTCATGAAAGGATCTCCAAGTGCGGGAATATCAATATCTGTTGTGGCTGATGTCAGTTGCAAAAGTAGTTCTTTGGCCTCACTTTGAAGCTGTTCACCGCGTTTATCTGCACTGAGATAGATGTGTGAAAAAGTGATCTGCCCCTGAAGACGAAATTTTTCAACATGAGCATTAAGATAGCTTTGCAGCTGAGAATCGGTGGGTTCAACAAGGGATGCAAGATCGTTGGTGATAAATTCAATTTTTCTGGCCATGCGCTGGCGAACCACCGAATCATCCTTGTCAAGCCCCATTGCCAGTGCTTCACGATACAGGACTTCTTCATGAATTTTTGCTTTTACAAGACCTTGCAGCTCCTGCTGGCTGGGGAGGCGTTGCCACCTTCGATGCCACTGGTTTATAAGCTGGTCGATATTGGCTTCGGTGATAACAATTGATGTGGGATTCTCTGCTACAATTTCCTCCTGCTTCATGTCATAAATAAAAAAGAGCAGGCCGCCAATCAACACAAAATGTAGCAGGGGTTCAGAGATAAATTTTTTCATATTAACTTTTCGGTGTGTACCAGATTGGTGAAGTCCAGGCGCGTTCCTGCACGGTTGCTGGTTTGTCTTTGAGTAATGGTAATCCGTTACGCACGGCATCGTATGTGGTCCAGCGAGGTGTTGGAATTTGCAATACCCGGACATAGTAAAGGGCGTACTGCTTTTCATCAAAATTCGGATCGCTCCAGCTTGCCATTAACTCCGTATTTCCGATGGTGTTGCTGTAGGTGGCTTTTGTCAGATCAACACTGTTCCCAACAGATGGTAATTTTCCGTCTTTATCAGGTGTACGTTCACCCGACCATGCGACATCGTAAACTTTGTCCTGCGGTTCTCCATTGGCATCAACCCAGCCTTTGACGATCTGGATTCGATCAAGGTTTGCACCGTTTGGATCTTTCATGGCAAATACTGTGAAAGTAGGAATTGCACCATTTGCGTGTAAGGTGCTGCCCATGGGAACGCCTTCAGCGTATCCACGTTTAACAAGGTTTTGCGGGTCGGTGGGTGGTGCTTCGCTTTTAGCGAGGCTGCCAAATAGCCGTACCCTGATGCGAGGTCCACTGGTAACAAAAGTCTCACGGGCTTTCATTGCATCCCAGATTGCTCCCCGGGTGTTTTTGTCTGCCCAGACACCGGTCAAGGCACCGGGACTCAAATCCTTGGCCATTATCCAGCCGCCGACTTCACCCGTTCGTCTTAACTCAACACTGCCATCGGCAGCTCCGTGACTGCCGACTTTGAAATTGTCTTCAGCAACGTTTGATGGTGTGCCGTTGTGGCTGTCTGTACCACCGACAACCCCGTATTGGAAAGGATTTACTCCCAGTGATTGTTGGTAGGCAAGTCCCTTGGTTAGCCCCCAGCGGACCCAGTTCTGCTTTCCGTATTTTTCAAAATCACGGTCACTGTAGTCTCCGATGGAATCAGCATTCTCAAAATCAGCAAACTCGTCTGCCGCCCAGAATTTTCTGTGAACCTCCGAGTTCCCTTTGACCTGCATCATCTCAACAAGAGGTTCAAAGCGGTTACGCATCTTTGCATATTCAAGATCGATGGGCTCGCCTGCGGAATTGGTTGTGGGAAACATCATGCCTTTACTGGCATTGGAGTTATGCGGGATGGCAATGACCTGCATCCCCTGTTCCTCCAAGGTTACCAGCCACTCCCAGAGTTCTTCTTCCCGATTGATGTCGCTGTAGCCCATGGGCCTTTCCGGCACTTTTGTATCCCGGAAGAAGACGTTGCGATGGAGGTTGCCGCCTTTGGGGGCTGCACTCCATTCAAAGGCTGGAATGGTTGTGAATTTACCCGGATCATTGTGTTCCTCTGCTGCGGCAAGAATTACCTGCCAGGCACTCACTGCGGTCTCGGGACCAGCATAAAATGGCGGGTGTTGAGGCTTTGTCCCACGATTACTTTTTACCACGTATTCGAGGAACCATTTCTCACGCTCTTCAAGGGATTCAAGAGCACGCAATTGCTTGATCTGCTCATTGTCATGACCCGGTGCCCCTTTGGTCATAGTGGAGTACATCTCACCGATGTACTCGGCGTGATCGGTCACTGCAGCCCAGTCAAGGGGCTCGCTGATTCTGATCTTTTCACCATTGACAGTAACTTCCTGACCTTTGGCAAATCGGTATGCGTCAGATGGCATCAGCCGAGCACCGCCGATATAGGCATCGAGCGAAAAAGCAGTGTGCAGATGCTGTTCTCCAAAATAGGCATCCTTGAGCGGATTACTTTTGATATCCTGTGCATGACCTGGTGTACCGGGAAACAGCATAACACAGGCTGCGAGCAAAAGAGTGCATCGTTGTAATGGTGTTGTTGTGGTCGTTAACATAGAGATTTTTTCCTCATAACATTTAAAGTAGTATTAACCCTTTGGAGTGTACCAGATAGGAGATGTGTAAGCGCGCTCCTGATGACTGGCAGGTGCGCCGTTGGGGATTTTTTCACCAAATTTAACTGCATCATAGGTCGTCCAGCGCGGTGTGGGTATTTCAAGTACACGTGCATAGTAGAAGGCTCGAACCGATGGGTTGAAATCAGGATCCTGCCACAGGGTGATCAGCTCTGCATCGCCAATGGTGTTCTTCCATGTAGCGGTTTTAGCATCAACGGTACTTCCGACAGGAGGCAGCTTTCCACTGGCATCCAGCTTGCGTTTGTCGGCATCGCCCCAGACAACGTCATAGATTTTTTCCTGCGCTTTACCATTGGCATCCAACCAGCCTTTGATTATTTGGATACGATCAAGGTTACCGCTTAGAGGGTCTTTCATAGCAGCCACAAGAAATGCTGGAGATTTACCTTCGGGGGCAGTCCTGAGATCACCACCCATTGGGACACCTTTACTGTAACCAAGAACTGCAGGGCTGCGGGTATGGGCATCGTCTTTGTTGAACTCAAAGCCACCAAAGAAACGGACACGGATACGGGGGCCGGTGGTGGCATAGGTCTCTTTGCGCTGCATCGAATCAAAGATTTCACCACGATTGTTTTCTCTTGCCCAAACTGCGACTACGCCAGCGGCAGCATATTCCCAACCAAAGCGTTTTAGTCCTAATTCACTATTTTCCTTGGCAAGGTGAGCGCCACGGCCAGGTTTTGGTTCATCGGCGGTATGCTTGCCAAACCAGTTATTTTCAGCTGTTGTGGAAAGAGCCGTATGGATATCAGTTGATCCGATCATGCCAAATTTGTAAGGGTTAATGCCCCGTGATGCCTCTAGCTCGAGCCCTCGTTTGAGCGCTGAGCGTGCGTACTCTCCAGGGAGCATTTCCGGTGTCTTGGCTTCACTGAAGTCAAGGTTACCGACATCCCATGTATCAAAGTCAGCAAATGCATCATCGGGTGAAAGCAGTGGATGAGCCTCTCCATCACCCTTTGGCTGTGTTACTTCCACCAGAGGTTCCCAGCGGATACGGGCTTTCAGGTATGCATCGTCAAGAGGGTTGTTGTTGTCGAAGTTATCAACCAGTGGAAACATCCAGCCATTGGACAGATTTCCATTGTGCGGAATGGCGAGCATCCGACCACCAGTTTTGTCCTCCCAGTTTTCCATCCATTTCCAAAGATCACGCGGATTCGGGCTGCCAAATGGTGGTGTGGTTGTATAGGGCTCAATCATCATTGCCTTGTCGCCATTGTCACGCATCAATACGACACGGTGCAGATTGTTCCCCTTGGCCAGCGATGTCCACTCAAAGCCAATGAGTGTGGTGAATTCACCGGGATCATTGTACTCCTCTGCCGCCTTCACGATATCTTCCCAGGTGGAACGATAGGCAGGGTTTCCCGGTTGGTAATTCAGTGCGCTTGGAACTTCTCCCTGTGAGAATTTTGCAATCAAGCCAAACATGGCCTTTGCGGCATCTTCACCTCCCTTGTTGAATGCAGCATTGAGCTCACGACCATAGGGCTCTGCCATGATATTTGGCGCGCCCTTAAGAACATCCAATATCATTCCCATGCCATCGGTATGGTCGGCAACTGCCATAAAATCATAGGGTTGACTGATACGCACTGGCTGGCCAGTATTGGAGATGACCTGCTCACCACGGGCAAACCGGTATGCATCACGCGGCATGAGACGGGTTCCGCCTCCGCCTGCATCGCCTGATAGCCCTGTGTGCACATGAACATCCCCAAAAAGAACTTTGGAAGGGAAGGCACGATTGGCATAGGGTGAATAGGGTCTTCCTTTGAACGTGGCAGGATCGGAATGTACTGCATCCGTTGCCCATACCGGTGTTGTAAAAGCAACCGAAAAAGCGAGAAGTAGTGCAGAATTTTTTAAAAAGTTATTTTTTGGCATCAACGTCATCTCTGGATAAGGTTTTTACTGATAGTACGTTTGAATAATCGCTTGCTGAAAGAGAAGCAACAACCATGGAAACAATAATTTTTATTATAATACAACATCCTAAATTAAAAAGTCCAATGACTTTTTTTAATGTTTCCAAATAGATTTACAGAAAGAGATATGCTGGGGAAGGATTTGGGGAAATAAATGTAAATGATAATCTCAGATCAACCCATTGGCGTAGGTCACCGCTGTGTGATAGCATTTAGAGACCTGTTTTGTGGTAACGCCAATTTTTGTAAGTAATGGTTTCAGCAAGCCAGCCTGGTTTCTTTCCATTGCGATGAGTATTTTTAGAAAAATCAGATACCGTCCCGGTTGCAATAAGAGGCTTTTTTTGATCGAATCACTTACGGGTAAAGTTGTCAGCAACTCCTTCATTGGTGCGTTCAGCATGGCATCCAAAAGAGAAAAGAGACCCATGATAAATAATTCAGATGTGTCATAGTTGTAGGGACTTGCCTTGCCCAGTAATTCGCAGAATTTTGCCCTGACCAGTACAAGACGCACCAGTTCACCGGGTTTTTCAACTGCAAGCTCGGAGATAATTATCAACATAATAAAGCGTCGTAACTCTTTTTCTCCAAGGTAGGCGATGGCATGTTTAACGGTTTTTACTTCTTGGAGGCGATAAAAATATGAGGAGTTGAGGAATCGCATCAGTTTGTAGGTGAGAGCGACATCTATCTGGATAATTTCGGCGAGTCTGTCAAAGTCTGTTTTTTTCTTGGTGACTTCAGTGAGCAGCATCAGCAGACTGGCTTTATTGGCGGATAATTCCTTTATCTGTATTCTTTCGGGTTTACAGAAAAAATAGCCCTGGTAATAGACAAATCCCATTTTGTTGGCTTGTTCAAACTCTTCAAGGGTTTCAACTTTTTCTGCGAGGAGTTTTACGTTGTGCCCTGCAAGTATATTCATTGTTCGCACGATGGTGTCCAGAGGTGTCATGCGAATATCAATCTTTACAATATCTGCTATTTCTATGAGTGGCTCAAATTTTTTATCATAGACAAAGTCATCAAGTGCAATTTTATAACCATCTTCGTGAAGCTGCATGCATGCATCGATGACTTTTGTGGTGGGCTCTATATCTTCGAGTATCTCAACTACGATTTGGGATTTAGGGAAGGAGGCGGGCAGCATCTCCTCAATCAGTTTCTGAGGGAAGTTTACAA
This sequence comes from Desulfocapsa sp., assembly GCA_030638765.1. Next base: position 4,296 of record DAOWDZ010000091.1, on the reverse strand, counting down.
AACATGGTTTGTGTCCGGAAATGTCATCAACTTCCTTTGTTAAAAAAACACTTGAAAGTACGCTGGCCGTTGCTCTGTCGCCACTTACCTTATCCAGAGTGTAGTCTTTGTCTCCTCTGTAAAGCAGTTCGTATGCATAAAGCTTTTTATGTACGTTAAGAATAGGTTGTCTGGCTATATATTGATTCATCTTGTTTTGTCCGGAGTTTCCAGGGTAGCCTTAAGCATTACGTAGTTTATTGGTGAAGTAGGTTCTGATGAGTGCCTGGGTGGCAGGTTCAACAAGAATGAATTCTGTGGCAATTTCATCCTCGTCTACTCGAACAACAACAGATTTGGCCTGGATGATTTCTTTCTGCTCTTCAAGTCTAATACAGATAAGAACCTTTTCGTTGACAGATAATGGCAGGGAGGGTGATTTGAAGAGACAGCCATTTGATGAAATATTAATTAAACAGGCTTCACCCTCATCGTATGCAGTCTTGTATGTTACTAAATGGCTATTACAGCCCCAACGCAATGCATTTCGTTTTGACTTGTTTGGCAAAGTGTATTCCTCCCCTCGGCAATTACCTGACAACCGTAATGATTATGATTGTATCACTTTTACTATTTTCATAACAGAGAATTCATTCATCATGGGGGCTATGTTGCTAAAAAAATACTATAAACAGGAGCATAGTCTGGTGTGTGAACGGGTTGTTTTTTTCTATTTACTTACTCACGTAGGAGTGTTCTCTTTCGTCAATCGTATTTGACTTCTATTTCCCTAACATATAGAATCAATAAAGATTAGAATATTTGCAATGGGTTAGTCTAGTTTTTGTCAGACTTGGAGGGAGTGTCCGTTCAAAGCTGTATACCTGTGCAATTTTTGAATATTTTGTGCTTATGGTGATGATTTGTCGAGAAAATTTAAAGAAATAGAGAGTGCCATAAAGAAAGAAAGTCAGTTTTCTTTCTTTAAAACCATAGGTATTGCGCAATTCATTGTTTTTGCAATATTTATGGGAACGTCTGCTCAGGTATGTGCAGAGGAATCGGTTAAGGTTGGTATCTTCCAAAATAAGCCGATTGTCTATTTTGAGAATGGCCCCAAAGGTCTGTTTGTTGAGATTCTTGATTATGTAGCCAAAAAGGAAGGGTGGAATATAGAGTATGTTACCTGTGAGCTTAAGGAATGCATTGAGCTCATTAATGCAAATGAATTAGATCTGATGACTTCGCTGGGGAAAAATCCAGAAAGATTGAAAACCTTAGCATATTCTGGAGAACCAATATGGACTTTTTGGGGAACTGTTTATGCTCATAATTTTGAAATTCAGAATCTGTTTGATTTGCGTGATAAAAAAATTGGAGTAAGGGCTCATAGTAAAATCACCATTGAATTCAAGAAGTTAGTGAGTGGTTTTGAGATTCCAGTACAGTATGTGGAATTTGATAATTACGAACCTGCCTTTGAGGCTCTTCATAGAAAACACATAGATGCCGTAGTTGTTAATAATACCTATGGTTTTGAGGAACAGAAGGTAAGTGATACATGTCCAACCTCCATTGTTTTTAATCCTTTTTCTGCCTATTTTGTGGCTCTTCAAAATGGTCATCATTTGGAGAAACTGGCTATAATAGATGCGTATGTCAAACTCCTTAAAGCAGATGACGGCTCGCTATTTTATTCATTTCAACAGAAGTTGTCTGGTGGTCTTCCAGGATATTGGACGGGAAAGAAAATTGGCATTGCTGGTGCAATTTTTTTCGGTACTATTGTTATTCTCATGGCTTTTTGGCGATATCGATCACTTGTGGGTGTAAACAGGAAACTTGTTCAAAGCATTGCCGATCGTAAACAGACTGAGAAGCAACTGAAGCAGAGTGAGGAAAGGTTTCGTGGTATCGTAAAGAATGTGGCTGATGCTATGTTTTTGTTTAATGAAAAAGGAGAGTTCGAATTTGTTAATGAACAGGCATGTAAGAGTTTGGGATATACGGAGGATGAATTACTGCAACTGAGTGTGTCAGATATTGTCCCTGAATTGACAGGAGAACGGGTGTTGGGGATTAACACTGCAACTTCTGGAGATCAATGGCCGTTATCGCTGACAGGGACGCACAAACGTAAGGATGGTTCTTCATTTCCTGTGGAAGTTAGTATTGATAAAATGGAAATAGAGGGGGAGCCGAGACTTGTTGCTCTTGCTCGTGATATTAGTGAACGTAATAAGATAGAAGAAGTTACTCAGAAACAGGCTGTACTTGGGCAGATTGTTGAAAACTCATTAAATGAGATCTATGTTTTTGAATCAGATACTCTTCTGTTTACTCAAGTGAATAAAGGAGCGATTGAGAATATCGGTTATACACTGGAAGAGCTACAGGGGTTAACTCCAGCAGATATAAAGCCTGAATTCACTCTGGAAAAATTTGGAAAAACAATCCAGCCTCTAAGAGAAGATAAAATAGATATGCTTGTGTTTGAAACAAGTCATAAGCGCAAAGATGGTTCAACATATCCCGTGGAAGTACATCTTCAAAAAACGGTCACCCCAGGAAAGCAAGCTTTTATCGCGGTCATAATAGATATTAGCCGGCGTAATGAACTAGAAGAAGAAAGAAGGAGACTCGCTGCTGCCATAGAACAGACATCGGACACGATCGTGATTACCGATAATAAAGGTATTATCCAGTATGTTAACTCTGCCTTCGAAGCTCTTTCTGGATTCAGCCGTGAGGAGGCTATCGGAGAAAATCCTCGTGTTTTGAAGAGTGGTAGGCATGATAGACTATTCTATGAAAAGATGTGGACAACCCTTCTTCAGGGTAATGTGTGGAAAGGAACGCTGATCAATCGTAAAAAGGATGGCACTTTATTTGAAGAGGAAGCAACCATCTCCCCCATGCAGGATAGTCACGGCAGGATAACGAATTTTGTGGCTGTAAAGAGGGATGTAACCAGAGAGATGTCGCTTGAAAAACAATTACGTCAAGCGATGAAGATGGAAGCCATAGGAACATTAGCCGGTGGAATTGCCCATGATTTTAATAATATCCTTGCAGCAATTCTTGGCTATGGAGAGATGGCCAGGGCACAGGTAGAGGATAACGACCAGTTAAAAAGAGATATCGGGCAGGTGCTCAAGGCTGGCAATAGAGCAAAAAGCTTGGTAAAACAGATACTTACATTTAGTCGTCAGGGGGAAGAGGCATTTTCTCCAATTGAAGTTCAATCCATTGTTAAAGAGGCCCTCAAACTGTTACGATCTTCTTTGCCGAGCACTATTGAAATGGAGGATCATGTTGACTTGGATTGTCGAGCTGTTTTGGCTGATCCAACTCAGATTCACCAGGTGTTATTGAACTGCTGTACCAATGCAAAACATGCCATGGAAGAAAATGGTGGAATACTAACGGTTTCGCTGTCTGAAATAAAAGTTACTGCTTCTGGAAGTATTGCCGCTTGTCCACAATTAGAAGTTGGTAACTATGTTGATCTCTCTGTTGGTGATACCGGTTGTGGAATGGATGAATTGACTCAATCGAAAATTTTTGATCCATTTTTTACCACAAAGGAAATAGGGAAGGGGACAGGGCTGGGTCTGGCCGTTGTTCATGGAATTGTCAAGCAGCATAATGGGGAAATGAGCGTCGAGAGTAAAGAAGGTCAGGGGACGGTTTTTCATCTGTATCTGCCTGTTATTGATCAAAAGGTAGAGGTTGAATCTAGCCATAACGAGGTGGGCCAGCACGGCAATGAACGAATACTGGTTGTGGATGATGAGGCGGAGGTCGTTGTAATGCTGCAGCGCATGTTGGAGATTCTTGGTTATAAAGTAACTGCTTTTGCGGGCAGTGTGGCTGCATTTGATGCGTATAGTGCAGCTCCTGATGATTTTGATCTTCTTCTAACTGACATGACTATGCCCGAGATGACAGGGACGGTTTTGGCAAAGAAGATATTGGCAATACGGCCGGATTTTCCAGTAATTCTCTGTACTGGATTTAGTGAATCCATGGACGAAGAGAAGGCAAAGGCGCTTGGTGTTCGAGAGTATATCATGAAACCTATTCTAAGAAATCAACTGGCAGTAACTGTCAGGAAGGTACTTGATCATGGCTAATGTTTTTGTTGTTGATGACGACGAAATGCTGCTGGATATGCTTGTCAGTCAGCTGGAGCGTTCAGGACACCAGGCAAGTTGTGCCGCGACACTCACCGATGGATTGAAGCAGGTCACTGCTGGAGAGTATGACGTCATCTTTCTGGATGTACAATTGCCCGATGGAAATGGCTTGGAATAT
>DAOWDZ010000233.1 GCA_030638765.1 Desulfocapsa sp. | reverse complement strand
GTATCTCCATAGCAGAACCGAATCAGGAACGTCGCAACTACATGACGGCCACTTATGGTGTTCGGGGTTTTTCTGATAGCAAAGAGCTCTGGGATAGCTGTGCAACCATCATTCTTGCAGTGAAACCCCAAATCATGGGTATTGTCCTTGAGTCAAGTAAGACTTTTGTTACCCCCGGGCATCTGATCATTACCATTGCAGCAGGATTGCCCATCTCTTTTTACGAATCAGCTCTTCAGCGTGATGATTGTAAAATAATACGCGTTATGCCAAACACACCAGCACTTGTACTTGAAGCAGCATCGGGATTCAGTGGAAATAAAAATGTAACTGCTGATGACCTGCTCCAGTGTGAAGAAATCTTAAATAAAATAGGGAAGTCCGTTGCCCTTGACGAATCAGCACTTGATGCAGTTACAGGGCTCTCAGGATCTGGCCCAGCCTATGTGTTCACCTTTGCTGACGCGATGATAGACGCCGGTATTAAAGCAGGATTACCACGTCCCACAGCTGAAACGCTTGCCTTGCAAACAATTCTAGGCTCAGTGAAACTTCTCATTGAAACGCAGAAACATCCAGCAGAATTACGAGCCATGGTGACATCTCCTGGCGGGACAACAATAGCGGCACAGCATGTTCTTGAGAGAAGTGGATTCAAAGGAATTGTTATGGATGCTATTGAAGCTGCGGTGGATCGTTCCAAAGAACTCGGAAAAAACTGATTGATATGCCACAACTTTCAGAAGCCTTTCGCACAAATATCTCCCTCTCACTCAAACATGTGGGGATTGTAACTAAGAAAAATTACGACCCCGCTTCTGAGCTAGCAAAAGTTATAGCAAACAGGCTTAAACAACAACAAATTGCCGTTTCCATTAATACCCTTAGTGACGATCTGGACGTGCTCGTTATCCTTGGAGGCGATGGTACCCTGTTACATGTCGCTGACCAGGCAGCCCGTCACTCTATCCCGGTGCTGGGTATCAATATGGGCCATCTGGGTTTTTTAACAGAACGTACTGAAGGGGAAGCACTGGCCGCTGTTGATGAGCTGATATCTGAATCAGTCACCATTGAAAACAGGATGATGCTCAAAGCATCTCTGACAAAAAATGGAAAAACAGGAAGATCCCGTTATGCCCTTAACGAAGCAGTTATAAGCAAGGGAGCACTGGATCGTGTACTGCAGCTTTCAACACGAGCCGACAAGGAATATATAACAACCTACAAAGCCGATGGTCTTATCTTCTCTACGCCAACAGGATCAACGGCCTACAACCTCTCAGCTGGTGGCCCACTGGTATATCCGGGAGTAGCCTCTATTCTGGTAACACCCATCTGCCCATTTATGCTCGGTTCCCGCCCCGTTCTTCTGCCCGCGCACAGTCGCCTGCGAACAAGCCTTGAGCCAGGAGAAGACCATAGGGCTCAAATAATTGTTGACGGACAGCCGATATGGGAGATGGATGACAGAGACGTACTTAAAATTGAAGCTGCAAAACACCCTTTGCGACTCATAATTTCTCCCGATCGGGATTACTTTGCAATTTTAAGGAATAAACTGCATTGGGGAATAACGTAAAGATAGACCTGCAATTCCCCCTTTTAAGCTTTTTTCTTCTTAATTCCATACTTCTTCATCTTATACTGCAGTAAACTTTTAGTAATCCCGAGTTTTTCAGCAGCTCTCGCCTGAACATACAATGTGTCATCCAGTGCCTGGTTTAACATTTTATCTTCAATGGCATAGAGAACTTCATTAAGGCTTGCATTAACTGGTATTACCTGCCCAAGATCAAACTCGCTACCAAAGACCTTTTGGTTACCACTGCCTAAAGATTCTGGCTGCACATCAACATCCTTGATTTCATTATCATCACAGAGAATAGCTGCACGCTCAATGGTATTTTCAAGTTCTCTGACATTTCCATCCCAGGGCAAACTGACAAGAAGCCTCATCGCCTCCTTAGTAATTGCAAGACCGGGTTTTTCAAGTCTTTCGGCAACGGTTTCAACAAAATAGTTTGCCAGCAAAGGAATATCATCCTGACGTTCACGCAGTGCCGGCAAGGGAAGGTGAATAACATTTAAGCGATAGTACAGATCTTCACGAAAATTGCCATTGCTCACCTCTTCCTTAATTTCCCGGTTGGTGGCACTGACTATTCGAACATCAACCTGTAAAGTTTTTGTACCGCCCACTCGTTCAAAGCATTTTTCCTGAATTGCCCTCAACAACTTTGCCTGCAGAGCCAGTGGAACTTCGCCGATTTCATCAAGAAACAGTGTCCCCTTGTCCGCCATCTCAAAACGTCCCTTACGCATGGCGACAGCACCTGTAAAAGCACCCTTCTCATGCCCGAACAACTCACTTTCAAGAAGATTCTCAGCGAGTGCTGCACAGTTCACCGTTATAAAAGGCTGATCAGAGCGAGGGCTGTTAAAATGTATGGCTTTTGCAACCAGTTCCTTACCTGTTCCGCTTTCACCCGTAATGAGTACCGAAGATGGTGTGGGAGCAACCTTTTCAATCAATTCATACACATGCTGCATATGTCTGCTTTTCCCAACCATTCCGGAATATCCGGTCCGTTCCAGCATCTCTTTTCGCAGACGCCTGTTTTCCCGGAGAAGAGAATAGTGCTGAACCGCCTTATTCACATTAACAAGCAATTCATCGTTGGAAAAAGGTTTCGAAAGATAATTGAACGCACCCGCCTGCATAGCTGAAACAGCTTTATCAACCTCTGCAAATGCAGTTATCATGATCACTGGCAGATTGGGGGTATTCTCTTTGATCTTCTCCAAAAATTGTAGCCCATCCATTTCAGGCATCTGCATGTCAGTGATCACCAGATCAAGATCAACGGATTCAACCTGCACAAGACCATCTATCCCGGAGGGAGCAGTAAAAACTTCAAAACCTTCTTCCCGAAGTAATTCTGAAAGAACAATGAGATAATTAGGTTCATCATCAACAACAAGTATTGAATACATAATTAGAATTTACCGTATGGGATTAATGGATTCTGGAGGCAAGACATTCTTTCATTATTGTTAAAAGTTCTGGAGGAACATACACATTATTACCGCCTGCCAACCTGGTCCCCGGACGCATATCTCCATGGTAATCACTGCCACCGGTGAGAAACAGACCATTTTCTTCCGCAAACTTTCTAATCCGTTTACGCATCTTTTTTTTCTGGGTGGGGTAGTATGTTTCAATCCCTGCCAGTCCGTAAGACTTCAGTACGGGAAGCAAAGTGGAAAAAGACACCAGGGTTTTATCCACCTGAATCGGATGCGCCAGTACGGCAACTCCACCCGCACGTACAATAAGACCGATAGCTTCTTCTGCAGAATAGGCAAATCTTGCGACATAAGCCTTTCTATCTTTTTTGAGATACTCGTCAAAGGCCTGCGGCATAGATCGTACTCGACCATGCTTCATAAGCAGCTTTGCAATATGTGGTCGGCCAGTCTGGCCGTATCCTGAGATTTCTTTTAATTCTTCAACCGTTGCATCAACACCAAGATTTCGTAATTTAGCTATAATTTTTTCATTACGATCATCTCTTGCATTCTGCAACAAGGCTAGCGCTGCGCTAAGTTCAGGATGAGCGGTGTCCATAAAATAACCAAGTATATGCAAGGCCTTCTTTTTATGAACCACACTCACCTCAAGCCCCGGGACCACTTCAACACCATATTTCACACTGGCGTTCAAGGCCTCATTCACACCAGCCATGGTATCATGATCGGTGATTGCAAGTGCGGAAACCCCACTGCGCGATGCAAGCTCCACAAGCTCCGTTGGACTTTTAGTCCCATCTGAAAACCAGGAGTGAGTATGTAAATCAATGGTCATAATAGACAACTGGGAATAGGTATTAAAATTTTATAACATCGTAAAATCACAGAATAACATTTTCTTAGTATATACACTGCTCCCTGTTTGGGCAATAGGGAACAATTTGTGATTTTGTTACAGTTAGCACCTTGACAGCCTTTTCTTTCATTCACACTTTCTCAACAGAGAGAAAACCATTACTCAAATAAACGGATCATATATCATGAACAATCTCATCATTGCCTGCCCATCCTGTGGAACAAAGAATCGAACCCCCGCCGGGAAACAGCATCTTTCACCAAAATGCGGAAAATGCGGGAACATAATTTCCACGCCTGACAAAGTAATACCTGTGGAACTAACTGACGCCGAGTTCCAATCATTTATTGCAAACTCTTCTTTACCCGTAATGGTCGACTTCTATTCGCCAACATGTGGTCCCTGTAAAGCCATTGCACCGGTCATCGCGAACCTTACAAAAGATTTCTTTGGCAAAGTTATCATTGCCAAACTTGACACGTCAAGTAACCCCGGCACCGCAATGCATTACAAGATTCGCGGAGTCCCCAGCCTCTTGTTTTTTAAAAATGGACAAATTGTTGACCAGATTGTCGGTGCTCCTCCTGAAATCGAGCTTCGCGGAAAACTCAACAGTATGAATTAGCAACACATTATCTGCGGTCTCTATGTTTTTCCTTTAGTTTTTCCATCGCCATCCGATATAGTAGTGTCACCAAAGATGGAATAATTTCATAACAACTACAGGTAAAGCATAATGCGCATAGCTCTCAGCATCCTTTTATTACTCTCACTCAGCAGCTGCTCAAGCATTCCGATGTTTTCTTCCTACACATGGACAGAACAACAGAAAATGCAGGCAGCACATCATTGGGACGTCCTGGCAAGTGATGTGGCAAATCAAATCAACAACCAGTTAATCATCAGTGATTATTTAGACAAAGCTGTCTACGTCAAAACGACCTGCGGAACTGATGCCACGCCCTGTGACCAGGGAGAGACCACACTCTTCAATGAAGGCTTCAGGGATCTTCTTATCACCAGACTGGTTCGTTTCGGTGTCCCTACAAGCAGCAATAAACATTCAGCTGACATTGAACTCAACTACAAAGTACAAGTCATTTACCACCAAAGCAATCGCCAGACGATACAACCTGGATTACTGACATCATTATCTACTGCCGTCGCAGTCCTTCGACACACACCAATGGAAGTTAAATATATGGGAGCAGCTGCTATACTCGATTTTTTCATTGCCGTGGGACCACCCAACGGACACTACGAGGTAATAATAACCACATCCATGGTTACCGATGAAAAATATCTGTTCAGAACTTCTGATATTTATTATGTTAATGATCCAGATTTCTGGCATTATCAAGGCTCATCCCCAGCCAGGAGTATTCAACTGGTATCAGATTTTTAATGATATCCTATTTTGTAAATAACTGCCCACGGTCTTCAATGAAATTTTTCTCGAAACACATTGTATTCTTCATCCTTGTCAGCTTCCTTAGCGGATGCAGCTCTTTTAACTGCACTCCTCTTGAAAAACTCCTTGGTGGTGACGTAGACACAGTCCGCCTGGCTAATGTTATAACAAATAATCTTATCACAAATGCCGTGCCTCCTCTGATCCCCAGACTTCAGAAGCAGGCAATTCTTACCACCTCTTTTGTAAATCTTGATACGTTCAAAGAAACTTCAAGTTTTGGCAGGTTAATTCAAGAACAAATTGGAGCCAGACTCGTCAGTTACAATTTCACAGTAAAAGAGCTTCACCTGACCAATACATTAAAAATCAGGCCGGAAGAAGGTGAGACTATGCTCTCGAGGGATCTTTCTAAAATCAACCCTGACTATCCGGCTCAGGCAATCCTGGTGGGTACCTACTCTCTCAACAACCGTATTTTATATATCACAGCCAAACTGATCAACCCTATTAGCAGAAACATCATAGCTGCAGAAAACTATCGTCTCTGTATGGATGACAATTTATTGGCGCTGTTAGGTCTGAAAAGAAAATCTAATAATTACTATCACGATGAAATTGAACCCCCTCGACGGTCTTTAATTAATGCGATTTTCTATTGATAGATAGGTTCCCTGTCTTCCCTTGAAATCTACACTTTATAAAATTTATAGGAGTACTTTATGAAAAAAACAATACTTGTACTATTAATAGGCTCTCTGTTTTTTGCTTCAAGCAGCTATGCTGAAAGCCATGATAAAATCAATTCTTTCTCCTTTAAAATACAGACATTTCCCGCTGGCAGCAGCGACATAACAGTGATGTCGATGAATTACGACAGGATGCTGTTGGAACATTTTGCCATACAGGTTTCTGCATTATCACTCAACTATACCTATGACAACGGTGAAAAATTCGAAGATTTAAAAGAGGAAAAAGCTGATGCCGTTGGAGTGCAACTTGAAGTACGATATTATGGCCACCCCTATTCACCAACAGGATTTTTTGTAGGTGGCGGATTTGGTATTTACCTGGGCACCTATAATGAACCATGTTCGGTTCAATACGATACCTGCGATAATTATGATAATGATTACATTGAAGATGACCTGACTACAGGTTCGGTTCATATGGAATTCGGCTATAGACATCAATTTAATGACACACTGTTTCTTGAAGCCTCTCTTGAACTTGGCGCATGGACGAACTCAACTTTTGCTGATAACGGCTACTTCTTACCTGGCATAGCAGCGGGTATGATTTTCTAAAAGTCCCTTTCGTAATCTCAACAAGCTCTATATGGATAATCTGTGAAAAAACAACTCACCAAAAACGCTCTCGAAAGGAGTCAAATAACGATTGATAAAAATATAATTTTAAAAGTAATTATATTTTTAATCTTCGCCATTACCCCAAGCCCTCTGCTTGGGCAAACAGAGTTCGACAAAGAGAAAAACAAGTGCAGATACGCACTGGAAGTTTGTTACAAAGATTGCCTCAAAAAGGATGTCGACGCAAAAACAAAGCCAACGAGTAGTAAGGTGGAAGAATGTTTACGGGAATGCGATTTTTATGACGACATCTGCAATAAGATTGCAACGAGATTGTACGACTCTGATTAAACAGAATATATCGCTGTTTCTTCTTTTTTAATTATCAACTCATAACTCATGGCACCCATACTTTTTTTTCATGGCCCTTATCAATATTGCTACAATACTTGCCGAGACCAGACGGAATCTTCAAAAAATCAACCCGCCTGGTGGAATTGAACTTCTTTCCTACAAACGAAACCGAACAATTGCCATTATAAAAAAAGATACCAATCTCCTGGAAATCAGAGAAAGAGGGTACGTGGAACAGAACCTTGAACTCAGCACAGAAGAACTGGTAAAGGTTCTGAAAACAATGATCAAAAGAGAATTTCCAAGAAGTAAAAAGGTACGATTGTTTAAATTCAGTGATCCCTGCGAACTTGAACGTCTTCACCAGAAAATCTGACCATACCATATGCTCATCATCCAATGCGCTGCCTGTAGAAAAAAGTTGTGGAGATACGACAAGATAGGGCAGGGAGAAGTTCTTCGCTGCCACAAGGACCGTATTACCAAGATGTTTAATTCACAGATGCAGGGGCATAAAATCCAGTGTCCATGCGGAAAAAATATCGGGATAGATAAGGGGAGTTACTATTCGATGATCAGTAAATCTTTTATCTACAAGGGAAGAAAAAGAAATTAATTTAGCGCAAACTGCTATTTATCTGGACTTTTTCTCTTTTCCTGCTAAAAAAATGAGTATTAATTAATCGATAACAGAATGTTTTCCATTCAACTCTACAATTCCTAGATCGTTTTTATGAAGCATCATTTTTCATTGATACTTTTCCTTTTCTTTCTACTTAGCGTTCCCGTTGCTCAAACAACGGAGGCGGTAGACACCGTTCCATTCAGTAAAACATCACGGGATACGTACAAGCGTATCGCTCCAAAGATTGCCAGATCCATGAGGAACATGGACGCCACTCTCGGTGATCCTGTCTTCATACGAATCTTCAAAAAAGAGAAACAGCTTGAAGTATGGCTCAAGCAAGGACTTTCCTACGTTTTTTTCAAGTCCTACAGTATCTGCCATCACTCCGGTGATCTAGGGCCTAAAGTACGAGAAGGTGACAAACAAAGTCCTGAAGGCTTTTACAATGTGACGCCCAAACAGTTAAATCCCAACTCAAACTACCACCTCTCCTTTAACCTGGGATTTCCTAACAAATACGACAGAAGCCATAAACGTACCGGAAGTCTCTTAATGATTCACGGGCGATGCTCTTCCGTTGGTTGTTTTGCCATGTCAGATTTTCGCATGGATGAGATATATACCATTGTAGAATCTGCTATCCTGTCAGGACAGCATCAGGTTCCTGTACATATTTTTCCGTTTAAAATGAGCAGATCCAATATGGTCGCTCATCGAAATTCAGAGTGGATAGGGTTCTGGAAAAATCTTAAGGAAGGATATGACTACTTTGAAGGACACCATTCGCCACCACTTGTAACGGTTCAGGATAAACGTTATCACTTCAAAACAATCAGTACACGTTTATTTGGTGGAACACTGCCGCCACCAGTGCCGCATCTTCAATACGTTTCAATGAAAAAGAAGTTTAAGATACAGGAAATACAAGAAGCCATAGCTTCCGTAGCAATACCAAAAAAACGTCAACGTTTACTCCTGGCCAAGGCAAAAAAAACTATTCCTTCTGTTCCAGCCCTTTTAGGTCTAGGAGATTGATTGTTTTACCGTTAACACTGATCAACCCTTCCTCACTCATTTTCGCAAAAATTCTGGAAAGCGTTTCAGGGATAGTACCAAGGAGACTTGCAAGCTGTCCCTTTGAGATCTGAAGTTCCACCTGTTTTAGGTTCCCCTGTTCTTCTGCAAGATACAATAGATATCCGGCAAGCCGTGCAGGAACTTCTTTTAATGACAAATTCTCAATCTGGGTGGCAAAACGGCGTAAACGCAGAGAAAGAACCGCGAGCATATTCATAACAAGAGAAGGCATGGTATGAACAAGATCCACAAAATCTTTTCTTTGAAAAAATATCAATGTGGATTTTTCAAGAGCTGTGGCATTTGCAGGAAACGGTTGATTATGGAAAACAGGAACTTCTCCAAAGGGTTCTCCTGAGCCGAAAATGTGGAGTATCTGCTCTTTTCCGGAGGCTGAGGTTTTAAATATTTTGACCCGGCCTGTGGCAACCATATAAAAACCAGCAGCAGAATCTCCTTCAAAAAATATAGTTTCTCCACGACCGTAGGTTTTAGTTACAGCAATTTTTTCAATTTCTTTTAAATGTTCCGGTGGAAGCCCACCAAAGAGGTCACTTCCTGCTAATACCTGTTGCATTCACAAATCTCCTGAAATTCAATCCTACTAAATACTTCTACATTGCGTATACTGTAGCATAGTATGCTGTTCCTTATCACCTTCTTTTCTTTTCAATACTACTATTATATGACAGCGGATCGCTACATACTTCACATCGACATGGATGCCTTTTTTGCCTCTGTGGAACAGATGGACAACCCCAAATTTGCAGGCAGACCATTGATTGTAGGTGGCAATCCTGAAGGACGTGGAGTGGTTGCAGCCTGCTCCTATGAGGCAAGAAAATTTGGTGTCAGATCTGCACTCTCTGCTGCAAGGGCTATTAAACTTTGCCCTCATGCTCTTTTTGTTCATCCACGAAAAGGGCGCTATAAAGAAGTTTCACAGCAGATTATGGAAATTTTCAGAAGCTGCTCGCCAACGATCGAGCCACTTTCCCTGGATGAGGCCTTTCTCGATATCAGCGAAACCCATCGAAGCATGGACGATGCTGCTAAAACGGCTGAAAATATCCGCAGCAGAGTTTTTCATGAAGTCGGACTTACCTGTTCTGCCGGTGTCTCTTACAACAAGTTTCTTGCCAAAGTAGCATCTGACATAAACAAACCCGATGGCCTGACCATTATAGCCGTTGAAGATGCACAAGCATTTCTTGACGCCCTTCCCATTGGGAGATTCTTCGGGGTCGGAAAAGTTACAGAGAAAAAAATGCACACCTTAGGTATCCGTTGTGGCAAAGATCTGCTCCGGTTTGAAAAAGTTGAACTTATCCGCTTTTTTGGTAAGGCAGGAGCTTTTTTCCATGATATTTCCCGCGGTGTTGACGATCGACCGGTGCAATCAAAACGGGAACGTAAATCAATTGGAACCGAAACAACCTTCCAGACTGACATTGACGATATACAGAAGATCAACGCAATAATCAGCGAACTTGCTCTAAAAGTTGCACAGGGACTTCAGAACAAAAACTGCGGTGGCACAACGGTTACACTTAAAGTTCGTTACCATGATTTCACCACCATAACACGATCTCACACGTCCCATGTTCCAATACATACTTTTGAGGAAATCACAGCATGTATACCGCAATTGCTTAATGCAACAGATGCCGGAAAAGAAAAAATTCGTCTTCTTGGCATTACCATTTCAAATCTTACTGATACATCACAGAAAATCCCCATACAACTGGATCTCCCTTTTTTCTAATATGCCTGGGAAAAGTCTATTTACTTCCAGCACTCCGCTTGCTATTGTTTTGTGCAATCCTTACAGTTTCGGTTCACCTTTTTCTCATAATTCACTTCATATATTATCAAACAAATCCCTATGAAAGACCTTATAAGCTCCATTTGGAATATTTTCCGTTGGATTGGCAAATTTATCACCGGTGTCCGTATTTTCACTTTAAATATCGTTTTTTTAGGTTTGCTGATTTTTTTCCTTATTTCACTCCTCTCATCTCGTTCACCTCAACAGAATGTCGCCGTCTCTGATAGCGGTGCCCTGCTCCTCAGCCTTTCTGGAGACATTGTTGAAGAAAAACAACCAAGTGATCCCGTCTCAACAATGATCAACGACAAATTGGGATTTAATACACTTCCGTCTGAGACCCTGTTTCAGGACATACTCGACAGCATCGAAGAAGCTGCTACAGATGCCAATGTCACTTTTATCCTCCTTGATCTCAGCGAACTTGACTCTGTTGGACTTAATCAACTACAGACCATTGGCGCCTCTTTAACTGCCTTCAAAAGCAGTGGTAAAAAAGTAATTGCAGCAGAAGATTTTTATTCACAAAAGGCCTACTACCTTGCATCTTTTGCAGATGAAATCTATCTCAATCCCATGGGTGGTGTCGATCTTCACGGCATTGGGACGTTTCGGTTATTTTTTAAAGATGCCATCGACAGGTTAAAAATAAATTACAATATTTTCAGGGTTGGGACATTCAAATCAGCCCTTGAACCTGTCATACGTAACTCAATGTCAAACGAAGCACGATCCCAGAACATGTCATGGCTGACAACACTTTGGGATACCATCACAACCGATATCATCAGAGAACGAGAATTGAAACCTGATGCCATTAAAATATACACTGAACACATCGCCTCAGAACTCGCCACAGTTGGAGGAGATACTGCAAGATTAGCCCTTGAAACAGGCCTGGTAGACGGCCTTAAAACCCGTGAAGAGTTACGCGCCTATTTAACAACTCTCAGTGGTAAGGACAAAAAAGGCTATTTCAAACATATTACCCTGAACAAATATCTCACGACTATTCCAAGCTCCTATACGAACGCTCCCACTGAACCAGGAACTATTGGAATCATCATCGCAGAAGGAGCCATTCTAAACGGCAAACAGCCAGTGGGGATGATTGGTGGCGACACCATGGTGAACCTGATACGAGAGGCCCGTGAAAACAACAATATCAACGCACTTGTTCTCAGAGTTGTGTCAGGGGGTGGATCTGTTTTTGCCTCGGAAGTTATCCGACAGGAAATCCTTGAATACAAAAAAACAGGAAGACCTCTTGTTATTTCAATGGGATCGATGGCAGCATCAGGTGGTTACTGGATTGCTGCTGATGCTGACAAAATATTTGCCTCTCCTGTCACTCTCACCGGATCAATAGGTATTTTTGCAGCCATTCCAACTTTTGAGAATTCGCTCTCGGAACTCGGTATTTATAGTGACGGCGTTGGAACAACAAGTCTTGCAGCAGCATTGGATATTACCCGCCCCATGTCACCTCTGTTAAAGGAAGCCATTGAAATCAACCTTAATCATGGCTACGAACAATTTCTGGATATAGTTTCCAACGGTCGAGCCATCAAACATTCAGAACTTAGTAACATTGCAGAGGGCAGAGTCTTTGACGGAAAAAAAGCCCTTGAGCTCGGACTTGTTGATAAACTTGGTAACTTAGAAGATGCCATTGAATCTGCTGCCAGTCTTGCAGGACTTAATGAGTATACGGCTTCTTATATCAGCAGACCTCTAACGGTTCAAGAGGAGTTCATTCAAATGTTTACAGGAACAATCTTAACCAGCATTACTTCACTATTACCCCCTGCATTCCTGGCAATCGTTGAGAAGCTTGCTGCGCCTGTTAAAGAAATCCTCTTATTTAATGACCCTAAAGGATTATATGCACACTGCCTGATCCATGATCTTTCACTCTAATAATTTAGAGATAACAAACCATCATGCAATCTGTAGAGATCCTGCAACAACTCTGGCCAGACCTTATCTGGCCACTTATCCGGTTGATTTTCTTTATTTCCGTCGGTTTATTAGTCGCAAATTTCATCGAGTCCCTCAACTGGACCAGTAAAATAGCAGCTATTGCACGCCCTCTAATCAAATTTGGAAACCTCTCAGAGACTGCTGGCGCCTCATTCACCATGGCTTTGTTCTCAGGAGTTTCCGCAAACACCATGCTCTCCGAAGCATATGAAAAGAAAACAATCCTCAAAAAAGAACTTGTCCTCTCCAATCTTTTTAACAGTCTACCAACCTATTTTCTGCATCTGCCAACTGTCTTTTTCATAACAGCACCACTCATTAAGGGTGCCGCCATTATTTACATCGGGATAACCTTTGGTGCAGCCATATTCCGTACTATTTCCATTGTTATTCTAAGCAGGTTTCTTCTTCCTGTTACAGAAAACTTATCAGTAAAACAGGCACAAACTGTTACTCCGAAAAACACTACAATTGATTGGCAAAAAGCCTTCACGGAAAGCTGGAAACGATTCAAAAAACGCATTCGTAAAATAATTCGTTTTACCGTCCCCATCTATATTCTTGTTTTTCTTATGCACCGTGTCGGTTTATTTAAAATTCTTGAATCAGGAATGGCCGATCACCTCTCTTTTCTCCCCTGGCTGACTCCTCAATCCATGGGAATCATCGTCCTTCATATCAGTGCAGAATTTACGGCGGGACTCGCTGTTGCCGGGGCATTATTACAGGAAGGAAGTATGGATTACCGGGAAGTCATTCTGGCATTGCTGGTTGGCAATGTACTCTCGTCACCAGTACGAGCAATTCGACATCAATTTCCCTTTTATGCAGGGATATTTCAACCAAAGATGGCCGTGGAACTGATCGTTTACAATCAGCTCTTTCGCATTGGCAGTTTAATTCTCATGGGATCTATCTACTTCGTAATAACTTTGTAAGAAAAGATTAACGAACAATACGATCGTGCAATTCGTTAATATCATAGTCCTGTATCGGTAATTCCTCTTCAAGGATATCTCCAATCATTGTGATGGGTTCAAATTCACCACCAAAAAAGTAGCTATTTAAGAGTATAATTGTTTGAATTTGATCAACAAGTCAACAATTACGATAAAATTTCCTCTTTTCACTTGAGTAATTGACAAATCTTTTTGTTCATCTGTATACTATTTGTAGAGAAATTAATTCCTCATCATCATTCATCAGGATGGTACCCATGCAAATCCTCTGTAAATACTTCTCAAAAAGTCAATGTAACTTCTGCTTACTGCTTGTCCTTTCTGTGACATTTCTTCTGCCGGGATTCTCGATTGCACAAGAAACTACAATCCCAGATGAACTCCAGCAATGGGTACCATGGGTTCTCTATGATCAGGAAGATAAATTGTGCAGTATCAGCCCAACGGAAAAAGATAAACATTACTGTACGTGGCCGGCAAGTCTTAAACTCAATGTCAAAAAGACAGGTGCAGTATTTAGTCAGGAATGGCTTATTGAATCACGGAGCCTTGTCTCACTTCCAGGGAGCAGCCCATTCTGGCCAACAGATGTCATGGCAAATGGCCAAACTCTTTTAGTGAGTAAAAAGCATGGGCGCCCCGCCGTATGGCTTGCCCCTGGCAAACACACTATTACAGGAAAGTTTTCGTGGAATACATTACCTGAGAACATCTTAATCCCTCCTGCAACTGGTCTTCTGGATCTCACACTTTTAGACAAAAAAGTAACAACACCACAAATTGACAAACAGGGCAAACTCTGGCTAAAACAGCAGAAAAAAACTCAACACGACAGTGAAGAAAGCCTTGGCATTCTAGTATCCAGGAAAATTGTAGATGGGGTTCCACTTATCCAGCAACTTCATATCCAACTCACCGTTTCAGGTCTCCCGCGCCAAATCACTCTGGGTCTTAAAAGTAGTGAACAATTCATCCCGCTACAAATCAAATCTCCATTGCCTGTACGGTTTGACAACAGCGGTAGGTTACAACTTCAGGTTCGCCCCGGCCAGTGGCAGATCCAGATGACTCTTCGAAACAAAGCACCACTATCACCACAAACATTGAAGATGGGAGCAATTGACGGCCCCTGGCCCACTGAAGAAATTTGGGTATTTGCAACAGATCCCAAATTGCGTCAGGTCGAAATAAGTAACGTACCATCGGTGGATCCTTCCAGAACATCCCTCCCTGAAAGCTGGAAAACTTTTCCAGCATATCTGATCAAACATAATGGGAAGATGACACTCACCGAAAAAAGTCGCGGTAATCCAAACCCTGTTCCCAATCGACTCAAAATCCATCGCAAAATATGGCTGGATCAGCAGGGAAAAGGCTTGACGACTTATGACTCCATAACCGGAACCATGACACGTGTCTGGCGACTTAATGTCGATCAATCTCAGATTCTTGGAAAGGTTGATGTTGCAGGAAGCTCAAGGCTTATCACCACACTTGATAACTCTCAAGAAACTGGTGTTGAAGTACGACAGGGAAGCCTGGCACTTCATGCAGAGTCCCGTATCGAAAGAGCTGTCACAAATGGAAGTCTTGAAATCCCGGCTCTTGGCTGGAACCATAACTTCCAACAGCTTTCCATTGAACTGAATTTACCACCGGGTTGGAAACTTCTCACAAGCTCAGGAGTTGATAAAGTCTCAACATGGCTGAATCGATGGACTCTTCTTGATATCTT
>DAOWDZ010000022.1 GCA_030638765.1 Desulfocapsa sp. | reverse complement strand
TGCATCTTCACGTATTTTTTCTATATCAATATCTATTATGGGTTCTGGGGAGGATTTCTCATCAGAGACAACAGCAACGGGTTCAGGTGGTGGGGGAGGTTCGGGAGAATTTGGAGGACTACCAGGTGCGTCAGTGGAATTATCAGTTACTATTTGTTCATTTTCATTAATTCTAGCTGGGGGCTCATCTGGGACTTCTTCAGTGACAGGTGGTGGTGGTGGCGGTGGTGGCGGTGTAGGGCTGGTCTTTTTTTTTGGGTTTTGGTTTTGGTTTCGGTTTTGGTGCTATAACTTCCTTTTTAACAATAGATTCCCATACCGGTTCTTTACTGATTTTATTCTCTTCATCAAGAACAGCACCGGCCTTAAAGGCATCATTGGACTTATAAAACCTAGACAAGCTCATCGCCGCCTCCAGCACCAAGTACAAGTTTCCCTTCTTCTTCAAGTTTCATGGCAATCTTGACTATGGACTGTTGCATTGCTTCAACTTCTGAGAGGCGTACAGGACCCATGGCTTCGAGATCATCACGGATCATATCAGCAGCTCTTGCTGACATATTGGCAAAAACCTTCTCCTGCATTTCATCGGATGCGGTTTTAAGAGCCATGGTAAGAGAATCATTGTTGACTTCCCGAAGAATCATTTGCAATGAGCGTCCATCAAGTGCAGTGAGGTTCTCAAACGTAAACATACGTTTTCTGATTTCCTCAACCATATCCGGATCATCTTCTTCAATATCATCAAGTATATCGGCATCCATGCTGTCTTTAAGGTTGTTCAGGATATCTACAACCTTATCTATACCACCAACCTGACTTTGTTTTTTAGTTCCAACCTGTCCAATTTCACGATGTAGTGCATCTTCAATTTTAGTGAGAACTTCTTGAGATACCTTTCCTATCATGGCTATACGATAAACAACATCAGCTCGAATCTCTTCAGGAAGATGAGCTAAGATTTCACTGGCATGACCAACATGCTGAGTGGAAAGTACAAGTGAAACAGTCTGAGGATGCTCTTTTTCAAGTAGGCCTGCAACCATGGCAG
Source organism: Desulfocapsa sp. (assembly GCA_030638765.1). Next base: position 3,409 of record DAOWDZ010000022.1, on the reverse strand, counting down.
GCTGCATGAGTGCAATTGTTTCAAGTGGTTTTGTCTCCGTACCAGAAATAAAAATATCGAGCAGGTTCTCTTTTCTGTCTTCGCCTTCAAGAGCAGTTATTGCTTTCTTAGCAAAGTCATCCCCTTTAATAAAGAGTCCGGCAAACATTCTTTGGGCTTCTTGAAAATTATCGAAAACAGTATCTTTTATATCTTCAGGTATATGATCAATGACCGCCATACTTCTTGTTACAAGACGTACCTCTTCATCGCTGAGCTCTTCAAATATTTTACCAGAGGCTTCTTCGCCAAGGCACATAAGGAGAATTGCAGCTTTATCTAGGCCTGTGAGATTGTCAAAACTCATTTTTACCCTTCATTAATCCAGTTTTTAATAATATACGAAGTCGGAACATGGTTTCTCATCACTTCGTTACGTAAAGCAGTAACAGCATCAAGGACGACTTCAATTGATTCGGCTTCTTTGGCTTCACGTTCAATTCTCTCTTTTGTATCTTTTGTTTCCTGTATCGCATTTTCAAGATCTGAAACTGATTTATTATGGGCAAAAACTTCTGTCCGCATGGTTTTTATTATTGGACGTAATAGAATAAAATAGAAAATAAGTGCGCTAAGGGAAAGGATACCAATTTTTAGAAGTGGAAGATATTCATAGAGGAGATTTTTAGGCAATTCCTCGGTAAGCATCTGATCTACTTCTGAAATCATAAATGGCATTGAGGCAATATTGATATTATCACCTCGTTTAAAATCAAGTCCAAGGGCACTGGCGATCATTGCTTCTACAGCTTTAAGTTCTTTGTTATTACGTGTTTCCGTTGTGGCTGTGCTTTCTTCGTCCTTTGGCGGCAGCACTTTGTCAGCAAGTAAAACAGAGACGGAGAGGCTTTTAATAGTGCCTGTGGGGTTTATGGTTTTACTTATTGTTTTGCTTATTTCAAAATTTGTAGTTCGCGTTGATTTATTTGATGCAACCCCACCACCTTTGTTTGCATTACTGTTTCCCTGAAGATTTGATTCAACACCGGGAATACCTCCGGCACCTGTGCTGCCATTGTTTTCATCACTTAATTGTTCACTGCGGATTACAGGTTCTTCACCGTCATAAAGTTCTTCGGTTTTTTCAACTTTTGCAAAATCAAGGTTTGCAGTGATTCTGACCATGGCTTGCCCGTAACCCATGGTTTTATCGAGTAAATCCTGTGCTCTTTTTTCCATTCTCCTTTCAAGTGATTGTTGGAAAACTAACATTTTGACTGAATAACGCTCTTCGTCATCAGGTTTGGCTGTGCCTTCCAAAATCTTACCAAAACTATCGATAACTGTAACATTGTCCGGATTAAGTCCTTCAACTGAACCTGAAACTAAATGGATAATACCCTGAACCTGTTCTTTACTCAGTGCACTGTCTTTGGACAGAGTGAGAATGATAGAGGCCTTGGCACTTTTTTGCTGATTTTTAAATAATCGTTTTTCAGGAAGAGCTAAATGAACACGTGTATTGTTGACGGGTTTTAAGGATGTTATTGTTCGAGCAAGCTCACCTTGTAATGCTCTGGTGTAGTTTACTTTTTGTACAAAATCTGTGAGTGCGAAGGATTGTTTGTCGAAAACTTCAAAACCTACGCCACCTCCTGAAGGGAGGTCATTTGCTGCGAGCTCCAGTCGTGTTTCGTATAATTTATCAGCAGAAATCCAAATATTTTTACCATTATTCTTGAGCTGATAATCAATTTTTTGTCCTTTAAGCCATGAAACGACAGCAGCGGCATCTTTTTGCTCAAGATTAGCATAAAGAAGTTGGTAATCTGCTGTTTTTCCCTGCAAAATAATCAGAGCAAAGACTGCAATTGATATGATGCTGACAGCAGCAAGAGCCAGTTTTTTTGACAGAGGCCAATCTTTGATGAGCTTCCAGATATCCTTTCTTTCTGGAATCTGGATTTCTTCTTCTTTTTCGTCCTGAATGATTTCTTCTTCGGCCATGAAAAATTCCCTTTTCACATGGAGGGTTACTGTAAGTGAAACGTTTTCTAATTAATACAATTCATACCCAATACGTTGGGTCTTTTTTATCTTTATAAGGTGTTAAATCTGCATTCTCATAACTTCTTCATAGGCTTGTAGTGCCTTATTTCTGAACTGAACCATCATTTTTATCGAAATATCTGCTTTTTCAACACTGATCATTACATCGTGAAGATTGTCTGCTTCCCCGCTCTGTAGGCTTGCTATTGCTTTGTCACTTTCTTGTTCTGCTGACACAGCCTGATTAATTGTTGACTGAATAACCTTTGCAAAGTCTGATTTAGTTTTAACTATCGGGTTTGTGTCAGCTGGTTTTAATGCTAAAGAATCAGCGCCTATTGAACTTGTGATGGAATTCATCTCTTATTATCTCCCAATTTCAAGAGCTTTAAGCATCATACGTTTAGCGGATTTTATCACCGTTGTATTTGCTTCATAGGAACGGGTGGCGGATGTCATATCAACCATTTCTTTAAGAACACTGACATTGGGCATTGCTACATAACCATCTTCAGCAGCATCTGGATGGGATGGATCATAAATTTTTTGTGGTTCTTCTGTGTCTTCAATTATTTTTGCTACTTCAACCCCTTGGAGAGAAGTATCAAGTTGCTCTTTGAATGAGATTTGTTTCGTTTGAAAATAAACTGATTTCTTTTTATAAGGCCCACCCTCAGGTGTGGATGTGGTTTCCACATTAGCCAGATTTGAACTGATGGTGTTGAGTCTGGTACGCTGGGCTTTTAAGGCCGATGCGCTAACGTCAAATGTTGTGAATATATCCATTATTAGTTCCTTGAGTGATTATTGGCCTTCTTTAACCAGATAACTGAGTAACGTAAGTTTCTTTTTCAATAACTGTGCAGCTGTTTCATACATGATTTCATTCTCTGAAAGGGCGATCATTTCAGTATCAACACTGACGGAGTTTTCATCTCCAAGTCCAGTGGTATCTTTTATTTCACGGACAAACCCTGTAACTGATTGGATATTTGTTGGTGAGGTTGAAATATGTTTTGCATGTGTCGTTGCGAGTCCGTCTGATTTGGCGGTTACTGCCTGCTTCAATTGATCCTCAAACTCAAATACTTTACGTGAATACCCTGGTGTGTCAGCATTTGCAATGTTGGTGGCAATTACACTTTGATTTTTTGAACGAAGGTCAAGTACCTTCTGTAACATTTGTAAGTTTGAGTCAAAGGGGTTTAAAGGATCCATGATAACCTTCTTTATTCTTTATCGTGAAATTCCCACGAAGTTAAAATATGTCATTTATTTCGAGTTCTTTCTGGGCCAATTTTACCCACAGTTCATTTGTTCCTGTTTCGACAAGTTCTTTGTAGAGTTTTAGTGCTTCATCTTTTTTTCCCACGTTTTGAGA
>DAOWDZ010000166.1 GCA_030638765.1 Desulfocapsa sp. | reverse complement strand
TGGCAGGTATCAACACAGACGCCAAGTTTTTTTTTGTACTTTGAACCATTAATTATCGCTCCAAGTTCTTCAAAGCGATAGCCAAGTCCCGTCCCCTGCCCGGCTGTTGTTTCCAGTAGTACTGTTACGTCGTTATCTGCAAGTTCCAGTGCCAGATCAAGATTTTCAATAAATCGAGTAATCCCAACTTCAACACCATCTCCCCCATGAGATCCAGGATGCATAACCACCAATGGAATATTGAGTAACTCACAGCGTTTCAATTCTTCAGCAAAAGCTGCTATTGATTTTTTCACAAGATCAGGCTTACCGGATGCCAGATTAACTAGATAGGATGCATGGGAAGCAACAACCATTTCTGAACATTTTGCCCATCCGGTAGCGAAGAGTTCCTGCTCTTCTGTTGTAACTGGTTTCGGACTCCACTGACGCTGGTTACGGGTGAATATCTGCAGGGCAGATCCTCCCACTTCTTCTATTCTGTCAAATGCAAGTTGCAGTCCGCCTGCGACGGATTCATGTGCTCCAAGTAGTGGCATTGGGGGGGGGTCCTGTATTGAGATTTTGATATTTTTTTAAAAAAGGTTATAATAAAAATTACGGTTACTTCGTTTTAAATTCTAAGGATAAAAGGGTATCATGTCAGGAATATCGTCAGCCGCAGCTCCATCCGTGAGTCGGATACATGTGAACAGCCATCGTACAAATACGCGTACCGATGAGGCTGCATCACGAAGAGCTGAAAAGCAGTCCCGTGTGGAACAATCAGAGGCTAAGGCTGCCCAGGTTGCCAAGAAAGTCCTTAGAATTGAAACCGTTACGGATAAGGCCCTGGCTAACTATGGCCGTATCAACACCTATGCTTAATCCTTCTTTTCAGTAACTGTTGACTCATAATTCTCATTCGTAAATTTTAGAATTTGCCCTCGATAATACTGCCCTTCTGCGGGATCTGTATAGATTGCCTGCTTTTCTGTTTCAATGGCTTTTTCAGTAAGACCATTGGCCCAGTAGGCTGTGGCTAACGTATCCAGTACATGCCCTACTGGTATGTGTCGAGCTGCCGATCGTGCCAGATCAAGTGCCCGTACAGGATCTCTCAATGACACATCGTCACTGGTAAGAAGTAACCAGGCTAGATTGTTCAGCAACTTCGGATTGGCTGGTTCCAAGGCAAGGGATTCGTCATAGGCTGCAATGGCTTTTTTCTCCATTTTTTTGTGTTGCATCAAATCCCCGGCAATACCCAGCCACAGTGCTTTATCAGGTTCACGGGTAAGTTTCTGATCCAGAACAAATTCGGTGTATTTTTCATCATAGCCCTGCTTCCACAGTTCTGTCGGGAGTAAGTTTTTCCCCGAGCCAGCTACGATAAGTATGATTATATAGGTAAGTAGGCTTAAAACCACTTTACGATTATGTTTTTTTATCCAGAATTTATCTGCTTCGCATTTTTCGAGAAAATCCACCCGCTGTCCAATCCCGAAGTGATGCCAGCTTGGCAAGTCTCTTATATTCCCGGAAAGTACCGCTATTTTTTCGAATGCCGATATGATCGAGTGACTACTGCCAATGGCCTTAAAAACATGCAGGTCAGCCTGACGTTCAAAATTTCTGATAAAATATCCAAACAGAAAGCGAAAATAGAGCACCATGAGCGTTAGAACGGTGATTGCCATGAGTATTGTGAGCATGTTTTCAGCAGTGAGTCCTGTAAATCCCAATAATGTATAAAAACTGCTTCGTGAGAGAAGGAAAAACGTGAAAGGCTCCAGGATGAACCCTGCAAGAATTGAAAACCCGGAAATAATCAAAAGGTAGAGTAGCATGTGCTTGTTTTTAATATGACCGATTTCATGCGCCATGACAGCATCCAGTTCATCAAGTGACAAACTTTCAAGAAGTGCCGGGGTGATCATCACATAGCGCAAACCGGGAATTATACCCATGACCCCAGCGGTGATAACTCTGCCTTCAAATAAAGGCCAGATAAATATCTGTGCAGAAAAATGCTGCTTTTTGAAAAAATTCTGCAGATGATCGAATAATTCTCCCCTGGGAAAAGGTGTGCAGCCCCAGAGCCTTCTGACCAGAGGCGGAAAAAAGACTAAAATCAAAAGTAAAAATAAAATAAATGATAGATATTCGCCGGTTTCCGAATGAAGGAAGGTTTTCAGTCCTGGAAAAGGAAGTAGAGCCAGCAGATCGTAGGAGAGCGAAAGAACAATCCAGGGTAGAACAATGGGCAGGTTTGCCTTGGTGTTGAAAGTAAGAAAGGCTCTGGTACTGTAGCTTCGATTAAATATGCCTTCATAGGCAGGTTTTGAATGCCGCCACATGAGAAGCAGAAAGAAAAAGAAGAAAACAAGTCCACCAATATTGACAAAGGAAGGAAAGTGTCCGCCAAAGTTGAGTGGGCTCAGGTAGTAATGGATATCGCAGGTAAAAAGAACAACTGAATAAAAAAGCAGTGCTAAAAGAGAAAGACGCTTTTCCGAATTAAAATAGGCCCTGGAACCATTACTTCCTGTTCCTGAATAGAAGCGTTTTGCAATACGATCAAACAGGAAGGTCAGGGTGAAAAAGAGTGTAAGCGATACTGGAAGTGAAAACAGTGGCGCTTCTGTACCACTGGTCATGGTAAAGAGGAAGATGGCTACAAGAAAGAAAAGGAGATTATTGTATATCATACTCTCTCTTATATCGCTTATTTACTGCTCTTTCAATCAGGTTTTTTAGAGTAGCTCCTGCTGATTTTTGGCGATGATGTAATTTTTTAATTGACAATACCTTTGATTTTGTTTTGTATAGGGGGTTTTGATGCCGGAGTGGGCGCATAGCTCAGTTGGTAGAGCCACCGGCTCATAACCGGTCGGTCGTAGGTTCAAGTCCTACTGCGCCCACCACTACAATACAGAATCTGCTACAAAGACTCAGGTTCCTTGAATAGAATAAAAAAAATTCCAGAGAGAGAGAGGCTAGCTGCCTCACCCTTCATATTTGTTTTTGCTGAACCAGGCACAGAAGCCTGTCTCAGGAAGCCCGAAATCCAAAGGTACAACCCGAAAGGGATGTACCTTTTTTTTATGCCTGATTTAAAGATATTAGGTGGTGAGGGCTGATGAATATAAAGCTAATTGATCTCCTGAAGGGATTGGATCAAATTGCACCTGCTCACCTTGCTGAAAGTTGGGATAATGTGGGGCTTTTGATTGGTGATCCCCAAAGAGAAACCCGATCTTTGTTGCTGGGGCTTGACCCAACCCTTTCTCTGCTTGAAGAAGCCATCAGCATTGGTGCTGACACCCTGCTCACTCATCATCCCTGTATCTTCACCCCACTTCACACAGTTCACGTAACAACCCCATCTGGTGCTTTTCTTGAAAAGGCTCTGACCCATGAAATAAATGTCATTGCCTGTCATACCAACTTTGACAGTGCCAACCTTGGCGTTAGCGATGCTCTTGGAAGATCTCTTGGTCTGAATAATCTTGAACCGATACGTCCAGTTGATCCAGCTAATACTCAAGGACTTGGGAGAATAGGAACATATGCAGAGGCATTGACATTTGATGCCTTTATGCAACGGATTTTTAACACACTCAAAAGTCCTGCTGTACAGATTGCAGGAAAACCACCGCAAAAAGTCCAGTCCATCGCCCTGTGCGGTGGAAGCGGATCTGACCTTGCTGAAGAAGCATATCGTCAGGGAGCAGATGCCTATCTCTCCTCAGAAATAAAACATTCAACTGCCCGTTGGGCAGAGGAGGCAGGCTTTTGTATCATTGATGCAAGCCATTATGCGACCGAAAAGCCGGCCATGGCATTTTTGGCAGGTTCATTGGAAACCCTTGCTCGTCATACAAATTGGGATCTACAGATTCATCAGAGTATAACTGAAAAACCAGCGTTTACTTTTATAAATAATAAGAATTTTTCCATAGAATAGTAATTATACAGGAGAACCGTCTTGAACGAAGAAATTGTTGAACTAACATTATTGCAGAGTATCGATCACATAATCGATACAATTGATTCAGAGATTCAAAAAGAGCAGGATGCTCTTGATGTGAAAAGTGTGGAACTTGCAGGTCGTGAGTCCACCATCGAAACTCTTACCGAAAAAATTGATACCCTGGAAAAAGAGCGTCGTACTCTGGAAGTGGAAATCGCCGATGAAATGGTACATGTAAAAGACCGGCAATCCAAAATGATGCAGGTTCAGACTGGACGGGAGCAGACAGCGCTTTTGAAAGAGATTGAAGACGGAAAAAAAGGCGTGAAGGAAAAGGAAGAAAAAGTCGTTGCCATCATGGAAGAAGTTGAGCAGTTAACTGCAGAGATCGAAGAGAATAAAAATCTTTTTAAGGGTGAGACAGAGCTCCTTCTTGAAGAGACTGAAGCGGTCAAAAAAACCATTGCAGCCATCAATAAAAAGAAGAAAACACAGGGAAAGAAACGTGTTACCCAGGCAAAAAAATTAAAGCCTCAACTTCTTAAAAAATATGATACTCTTCGTGCTCATCGCAATGGACTCGGGGTAGTCAATGTGATTGGCGGTGTCTGTCAAGGCTGTTTTATGGCCATTCCACCTCAGCAGTACAATCTTCTGCTTCGTGGTGATCAGCATTTTGATTGTCCCACCTGTCAACGAATTATGTACCACGAACCTGTGGAAGTAGAAGAGGAAGCGCCCAAGAAAAAAGCAAAGAAGAAAGCACCGAAGAAAAAGGCAGTAAAGAAAGTTACAAAAAAAGCTGCTGCAAAAAAAGAATAGTTTCAGTTTTTAAATAATCTCACTATAAAAGGATTGAGAGTGGGTGCATGATCGCTCGGGTCTTAAGACCCGAGAGGAAAGTCCGAACTCCAGAGGGCAGGATGGTTCGTAACACGAACGCCGGGTGACTGGCGGAAAGTGCCACAGAAAATATACCGCCGAGTTTCTTTATTCGGTAAGGGTGAAATGGCGAGGTAAAAGCTCACCGCCTG
>DAOWDZ010000183.1 GCA_030638765.1 Desulfocapsa sp. | reverse complement strand
TTAAATCCGTGTGCCAAGCCAACTGCAGTCGAGAGTCCCTGACCAAGATTTCCGGTATCCCATTCAACACCGGGAACAATGCGTTCAACGTGTCCTGGAAAACCTGATCCAGTGCGCCTGAATCCTGCTAAAAAGTCATCTTCTGAAAAATAGCCGTATTCAGCAAGGGTTGAATAAACACCCGGCGAGACATGGCCAATACTCATAATGACACGGTCACGATCTTCCATGTCTGGTTGCGCCGAATCATGACGAATACAGCCATACGTCACCAGAAGATTATCAAGTGTTGACAGTGAGCCTCCAGGATGTCCGGAGCCTGCAAGACTTGTGGATAAAAGAATATTTTTAGCACAACGAAGACGCATATCTTTCAGTGTGCTTAACTCCTCACTGGACAATTCGTTGGATTGCATAGTAAGTTGCAAGGTCATTTGGGGTCTCCATAAAAGAATGGGAATCTGCCACTACAAAAGGCAGAATAAAAAAAGTTATAGTTCAAACAAATAGATTATAAACGTGTTCAAAAATCACACACAGAATCTTTTGAGTCTAACTCGTTTGCACAAAAAAAACAGCAGTAAATAACATGTTTCATATTGAAAAAACAACTTTTAAATCACCATTTATTTTAGCTCCACTGGCTGGCTACTCGGACCTTCCTTTCAGATTGCTCTGTCGTGAGTATGGTGCAGGTTTAGTTGTTTCTGAAATGATCAGCTGTCATGGACTTTTCTATGGTCAGGAGAAAACCATTCATATGCTGGCATCTTCTCCTGCTGAACGACCTGTATCCTTTCAGCTCTTCGGTTCTGACCCGGACATTATGGGAGAAGCTGCCGCTCTATTAAGTGAATACTCTCCTTCATTTATTGACATCAATATGGGATGCCCTGTTCGAAAAGTTACCAAAAAAGGAGCAGGATCTGCCTTAATGAAAGATATAGCTCTTGCTGAAAAGATTGTTCTCGCCGTTGTCGAAAAGTCAAAGGTACCAGTCACTGTAAAAACCCGAAAGGGTATCGATAGTAAAAACACAACAGCCGTAGACTTTGCAAAGATGAGCGAAAATTCCGGAGCGGTAGCGATCGCCATTCATGGACGAACATGGGCTCAGGCATTTTCAGGAGTTGCTGACTGGGACATCGTCAGGAAAGTAAAACAAAGTGTTTCAATACCTGTCATCGGGAATGGTGATGTTCAGAATTACAAACAGGGATTATTGAGAATGGATGAAACCGGATGTGATGGAATAATGATTGGACGTGCAGCCCTTGGCAATCCATGGGTTTTCCAAAAAAATGGAAGACCCGAATCACTTGATCTCCTCCTACCAACAGTCACAAGACACCTTGAACTCATGGAAGAACATCTGGACACCAAAAGGCTTCTCGCTTATATACGAAATCATACGGGAAGATACTTCAGCGACTTCCCAGGTAGCTCAAAAATCCGCAAAAAAATTCATGGCTGTGAAAATTTCACTCTTTTACAAAATTATATTGCGTCCCTTGCCTGAGCAAATCTATTGTTTCTCTCCTTTCACTTGTTCCAATTCTGTTTTTGAAAACGATGGCCTTAACAACTCTTTCCTGTTAACATTCATTAACACCTTAACAAATCATTTATTAAAAACAGGAGCTTGCCATTAACCCCTTACCTCTCCCCAAAGAACAGATAAAGAAATATTTTTATGATAATTGGAAAGACGTGGTGGATAAGATGAAAGAAGGGCTTATGCTCGTCGATCTCCATGGTACCATTCTTTACGCTAACAAAGCTCTCGAAGATTTACTGCACTATGAAAGAGAAGAACTACTCGGGCAATCCTGTAATATTCTGCAATGTAACAAATGCTTTGGCCACGATTTATCGGCTAAAGATACACGTTGTGAACTGTTTAAAAAAGGTGATGTCAGTGACCTCCACTGTTCCTTCAAATGCAAAGATGGTACTCGTGTAGAAGTTTTGAAGAATGCCACTGTTCTTACAGATAAAAACGGGATCATTGTAGCTGGTGTTGAAACACTCACAGACCTCACCACTGTCATGGCTAAGGAAAAGGTTATCTGTGAATTACGCAAAGAACTTTCTCAGAAAAGAGGCTTCCATGGACTTATTGGCAACAGTTCACGTATGCAGCAGGTATATGATCTGATTGAAACTGCTGACCAGTCAAATGCCCCCTAAATCAATTATGATGAGAGTGGTACTGGAAAGGAATTAGTAGCCGGTGCCATACATAAATTAAGCAAACGTGCCAACGGCCCATTTATTAAAGTAAATTGTGCCGCCCTTAATGAAAACATCCTTGAAAGTGAACTTTTTGGCCATACAAAAGGTGCATTTACAGGGGCAGACAAGAATCGGATGGGGCGTTTTGAAGCCGCAAGTAATGGTTCAATCTTTCTTGACGAGATAGGCGATCTTGCTATTGGAATGCAGACCAAACTTCTCAGGGTGTTACAGGAACAGGAGGTCGAACGCGTTGGAGACCACCAACCGATACCGATAGATGTACGCATCATATCAGCCACCAACAAAGATCTGAACACTCTCATGAAAGAACAGAAATTCAGAGAAGATCTTTTTTATAGAATTGGTGTTATTCCTATTACTATTCCTCCACTTAGAAATCATCCTGAGGATATCCCATTACTTGTAAAAACATTCATAGACAGATCAAATCTTAAAATAGAAAAAAATATCACTACTATACGAAAAGATGCCCTTGACCTCCTACTGAATTATCACTGGCCTGGAAATGTTCGTGAATTAATTAATGTCATTGAATACACGTTTGTTATTTGCCCGGAAGGCGAAATCACGCCGCTACATCTTCCGCTGCAGTTCCAGAATGTTGTCAAAAAGATACTCGTTTCTGAATCGCAACAGGAACACGTTGCACACAATAGACGCGAACAATTACTACAAGCATTAAATACTACTCGTGGTAACAAAACTGAGGCAGCCAAAATATTGGGTATTTCAAGGGTCACCCTCTGGAAACATCTCAAAAAACATAATATCACATTTGAAAGATCTCCATATTCAACAAAAACTTAAAAAAAATAAAAGACTCATCCACAAAGTACCACTATGTCATAAATTCCATAAGGGTGCAAAAAAGTTTAACAAATTGTTTTTTGACAATCCTCCCAATGTTGCAAACCATTCTCAACTACCTGTTTTATATAGCCTAGTACACAGCAATACGTTGACAATTTTTTGCCATGAAGATATGTTAAAAAGATATGCACTTATTCTTTATGGGTCATTTTTCTATTTGCACCATACACTATAATTATTGGGTAAAAAACTTTACCTTTATTAATTCATTGATAACAACACATGACAGTAACAACACCTTCTGAAGATATTGCCCGTGTCTATCGATTTCTTTCACAATGCATGCAATACCCCGATGCTGAATGGATGACAGACGATTTTTTCAATGTTCTTTACAATCTCCTCGGTACGCTTGGTGCCACTGAAGATGGCGTCGAAATCAAAAAATACGTGGACAACTCCAGCGACTATCTTGAAGACCTCCAGGTGGAATACACACGACTGTTCATCAATGGTGTTCCCCATGTTATCGCCCCACCCTACGGATCAGTTTACATGGATCAATCTTTACAGGGAACCTTTGCAGGAAACACCCTCGCTTTCTATAGGGAAAAAGGCTTTGGCATGGATGAAAAAGCTGATCTACCTGACCATTTAATTCACGAACTTGAATTCCTCTCACTCCTGGCAGAAGAAAACGATTCTGAAGGAGAAGAAGAATTCCTGAAAAAATTATTTCTACCCTGGTATAGCAAGTTTTACCCCAGGGTAACGGAAGGAGCTCACCATCCTTTTTATCGGGTGGTTGTACAATTAATAGATTTTTTTACTAAGGAGGAAGACAAAGATGGCTTTCAACCTAACGAGGCGTAAATTCCTTCAGACGGCAACCCTGGCAGCAGCCA
>DAOWDZ010000007.1 GCA_030638765.1 Desulfocapsa sp. | reverse complement strand
TGATCTCTGTAAATAATGAGTTTTGATGCGGGTTCGCCATCTTTAGCAACGGCAGCCATTTTTTTACAACCACATTCAAGGCGCACGATAACAACACCAATACCATCAGGACTTCCTTCAAGGATTCCTTCTACCATGGCCTCCTCATTTTTTTCGGCGACCAGAGCATTTTTTTTGAGGGTTTTTGTCGATTTTATTTTCTTTGCCATTTTAAAGCTCTCTTTTTGTATATTATTTAATGTGATAGTGAAGAAGCCATAATATAAAACAAATGTGTAAGTGGTCAATGTTTTTTCCGTAAGAAATTGATGCTGTAAACTCTCCTGAAAGAATGTTTTTTTTGGGTAGAATCCCATATGGAATCCAAAGGAATAAACTTGACAAACAATATGTGGTGAATTATCTGATCTATACACTAAAACAGTGTTCCACTATGCGTTAAAGCTTATGGATACAGAGACTGATACATTTTTTGTATCAGATTATTTTATTTTATTTTTTTAGGAGGTCGTTATGGCTTGGGAAGTAATTGTAGATAAAGACAAATGTGCTGGTGATGAAGAATGTGTAAATGCATGTCCCGCTCAGGTTTATGAGATGGTAGACGGAAAAGCTGAAGTAGTTGAAGAAGACGAATGTCTCGGTTGTGAGACCTGCGTTGAAGTTTGTCCTGAAGGCGCTATCACAGTAACTGAAGTCTAAGTCACTTAGAAATCGGTTTGTTGCAAGCCCATTCCCCTTCCGGGGGAATGGGCTTGTCCTATTTCTGGGGTACACAAAATATGACAACATCTTTTAATCAGGTTCAGATCAATAAAGCAGCTCTTTGCCATAATTATCATCTGCTTAAAAAACAGGTTGGTACTGACATACGTGTACTTTCCATGGTTAAAGCAGACGCTTATGGGCATGGAATGAATGTTGTCGCTCATATGTTGAGCAGTTCAGGTTGTCATGATTTTGGTGTCGCAGAGATAGACGAAGGGGTACAGTTACGAAAGTCAGGGATTAAAGGTGCAATCTTTGTTTTTCTTGGGTTCTCCTCACAGGATGCAGATCTTTTTTTTGAGTATAATCTGACTCCTGTTATATACTCTCTTGAGAGTGCTCGTGCATTATCTCTTGAAGCTGAACAGCGTAACAGGGACGTAGAAGTTCATGTAAAAGTTGATTGTGGAATGACTCGTCTGGGTATATACCCTGAAGAGTTAAAACAATTTTATGATGCAATAAACGAATTGCCAGGTATTATATTTGCCGGAATTGCGAGCCATTTTCCACGTGCTGACGAGGCTGATTCAAATAATACCCTTGAGCAGTTCGCACGATTTAAAGAAATGTTCACAGTTGCAGATCGTGGTGGACAATGCATAAAGCATACTGCAAACTCAGGTGGAATTCTTTATTTCCCCCAGACGCATTGTGATATGGTTCGTGCTGGAATATCGATTTATGGCTATTATCCCGATGGCATAACCGGAATTAACCTGGCAACTGATGAAAAGTTACATCCTGTCATGTCGTTCACCACCAGAGTTCTTCAGGTTAAAACAGTTCCGGCTGGTATCGGTATAAGCTATGGGCATACATACGAAACTGATAAGGAAACCCGTATTGCAGTTCTTCCTGTCGGCTATGAAGATGGTTTGTTGCGAAGTTTGTCCAACAAAGGTGAAGTGTTGATAGGTGGCATGCGGGCAAAGATCAGAGGGCGCATCTGTATGAATTTATGTATGGTTGATGTCACTTTGATTGAAAATGTTCAGGCAGGAGATGAAGTGGTCATCCTCGGCTCTCAAAATACGGACACCATCAGTGCTGATGAAATTGCAGGATGGATGGATAGTATCTCCTACGAGGTACTTTGTCTCTTTGGAAACAATAACGAAAGAATATATATAGAATGATACTTGAACGTATACAAAAGCTGGTTGATGCCTGTTTTGAAAAGGGTGTAAGAGAAGGAAAGTGGTCTGATAAGGCTGCGGGAAAGTATTCAGTGGATGTTCCTAAGCGTGAAGGACAGGGAGATTATGCCACCAATATGGCCATGGTCATGGCTGGAATGGAAAAGAAAAATCCCCGTGAAATTGCAGGAGTACTTCTTGAATTCCTTGGCGCAGATGACACCATTGTTGAGAAACTCGAGATTGCAGGGCCTGGGTTTGTAAATATCTTTCTGAAACAAAAGGTCTGGCAGGATGTTCTGGGTCCGGTTCTTAAGGCAGGAGATTCTTTTGGACAATCGACTGTTGGAAATGGCAAAAATGTAATGGTGGAATTTGTCAGTGCTAATCCCACCGGGCCATTAAGCATAGGTCATGGCCGTCAGGCCATTCTTGGTGATGCCATTGCCCGGTTGCTCGAAGCCACAGGTCATTCGGTCTATCGCGAGTACTATTTTAATGATGCCGGCCGTCAGATGCGTGTCCTTGGACAATCCACCCGGGCTCGTTATCTTGAGCTTCAGAACAAAGCTTTTGAATTTCCCGAAGATGGCTATCAGGGAGAGTATATAAATGATATTGCACAGGAACTTTTTGATGAAAAGGGTGATGCTTTGGTTGATGATACCGATGTGCTCCTTTTTACTGAAAAAGCAAAAGATGTGATCTTTGCAGATATTTCTGCCACCCTTAAAAGAATGGACATTGTCTTTGATAATTATTTCAATGAACATTCTCTCTACGATGACGGACACATTGACTCAGTAGTTGCTGAACTCCGTGAGAAAGGACTTGTATATGAAAAGGATGATGCCGTTTGGTTTAAGACCACAGAATTTGGTCATGAGCAGGATAGAGTAATCATCAAAAAAACCGGTGAACCCACCTACAGGCTTCCCGATATCGCCTATCATCGTGATAAATTTAAACGAAATTTCGATTGGATGGTGGATGTTTTCGGCTCAGACCACATTGCAACAGTTCCCGATGTAATGGCGGGGCTGGAAGCTCTTGGTTACGACCATAAAAAAGTAACGGTGGTTCTGCATCAGTTTGTGACACTTACCAGAAATGGTAAACAGGTAAAGATGTCCACCCGCAAGGCAACCTTTGTAACCGTAGACGAACTCCTCGATATGGTTGGGGCGGATGTCGCCAGATTCTATTTTATGATGCGTAAGGCTGACAGTCAGCTTGAGTTTGATCTTGATCTGGCAACCAGTGAAGAGAAGGATAATCCTGTTTATTATGTGCAGTATGGTCATGCGCGTCTGTGCTCAATAATGCGTAAAGCGAAAGAACTAGAGATAAAATCAGTTGCTGTGAAAGATGCTGATCTGTCACTTTTGAAGGAACCTGAAGAAATACAACTCCTCAAGCGGATTGCTTCGTTTCCAGAAACAGTTGAGTCGGCAGCACTTGAGCTTGCACCGCACCGTGCCATCTTTTTCCTGATGGAACTTGCAGGGGATTGGC
>DAOWDZ010000048.1 GCA_030638765.1 Desulfocapsa sp. | reverse complement strand
ATCTGTTTTATTGTTATAATTCATACATTACGAATACAAATCAGATTCCCCCCGGAGAATGAAGATGAGGAAAATTATTCAATGCATCCGTTAATGAAAACAGTTGCCGGAATCACTGCCATAACCGTTTTAAGCCTGAGCATGGCACAGCCTGTATTTGCTTTCAACTCCATTGACGATTTTGGAACAGGAAGTAATGCACAGGCTTACGGTCTCTCCTTCACCGGAGATTTCAATCTCAACAGAATGAGCGTAAACACCTTTGCCCACACTCCGGTGGAAGGAATACAAAACAGCTATTATGACGGTGGTATTGTTTCTTTATCCAATGGAATGATAAAAACTGATCTCCCATTACTGACCTTTGGTGATGATGTTCGTTATCCAGGCATTTTTTATAACCATGATGGTGAACAATTTTACAATCATGTGCTGGGAGCAACCGAGGGTATTCAAAAATCCGAAAATTTAATCTGGGCCTATGTTCTGGGTGGGCTTGCTGTTGCAGGTATTATCTACACTATTTCTGAATCCACCGATAGCAGTACTCCTCCCGTCGACCTGTTCCCTGAAGAAGAAATTGTTGATGAAGAGGATTTCACTGTTGAGACAACTCCTGACACAAGTACAGAAACTGCGACAGATCCTGTTCCAGAAGAGACAATACCAGTAACTGAATAGATTGTGCTATCCCCATAATTCGTTAAATTGCAAAGGTGCCCCCATGCAGTGCCCCAGCTGTGGAAATAAACAGACCGGAAATATTGAATGTGAACGCTGCGGTATTATTTTTGAAAAATATGCATTACGCCAAAAGCGACTAGCCGATGAAAAAATAGCCCGGAAAGAACAAAACCTGCAAACGAAGAAGTCTTTCTCGAGCCTGATTGTTGTTTTACTCGTCGGTCTCACAGCAGGAGGTGGAGCGTTTTATTATTTTGGAGACAATACCACATCAGATTCCGCCACTGCCATTGTAACTCCGCCACAAAACACACCCGAAAGAGCTTCTGTAAAAAAGAACCGTGTGCAGCGTACTTCTTCAAATTTTTCATCCTCAAAGCCTTCTGCAAACCACTCTCTTGAAGGACTCGCCCTTCAACTCCATGAAAGCCACCCTGCAAATACAGCCATCGAAAAAGCACGTAATGCCACGGTTTTCATCAAAACAAGCTGGGGCAGTGGCTCAGGTTTTTTTATCTCCGACAATGGGCTCATTATAACCAACAAACATGTACTCCAAATGCAGGAAAAAGAGCTGGATACCCTGACAGCCAATGCGGATAAATTTGCAAAACTTCTCAAACGTGAAGAAACAGCCTTACGCTACTTGAAAGACCAGGCTCCACGAGTACGAGATCAAGAGATGCAACTGCAGATCAGAGAAGATATAAGGGAGCGAGAAAAGGAATATGCAAAATATAAGAATTTGCATCAGGATTTACTCGATAAAATATCCGAGATAGAGACAGCATCACTCACCAATGGTGTGGAGATAATACTGATTGATGGCAGTTCCTGGACAGTGGATTCTGTGAATTTAAGCGGACAGCACGACCTGGCTCTTGTATCCATAAGCGCCTATGGTTCTCCCTATCTTGCCATATCCCGTTCGGCCAGGGAGCAGGGACAGAAAGTATTCACTGTGGGGAACCCCCATGGACTCAGGCACACAGTTACTTCAGGCGTCATATCTGGCTACAGATCCTACAATGGCGTTTCTCTCCTCCAGACAGATGCCCCAATTAATCCCGGCAACAGTGGTGGCCCCTTGGTGGATGAATACGGAGGAGTTCTTGGGGTAAATACCATGATCATCCGTAACACAGAAGGTATAGGATTTGCGATTCCCATGAAAACTGTTTTTGAAGAATTCGGAAACTATATTCCCGAAGAATAACCCTAACCAATCCCTCTCCCAAATCAGTAAAAAGACCATGAGTGACGATATAAATTTCCACTATTTCAAAAAGCGCCTTCAGGAACGACAGCACGAAATCGAGCTGATCAAAACAGCCAAAAAAGAAGACTCATCACCTGTGGAACTCGACCAGGCACGAATCGGGAGACTTTCACGAATGGATGCCATGCAGCAGAAGGCAATGTCTCAAGCCTCTGATCGCCTCATGGATATGGAACAACAACGAATCAAAACTGCTTTGAAACGGATAGAATCTGAAGAGTTCGGATACTGCATTCTCTGCGATGAAGATATCGCAATCAAACGACTGGAATTTGATCCCAGCCTGCTAATGTGTATCAGTTGTGCTCAAGAAGCAGAGAACTCATAGAAACTATGTCAGTCAGTTCAGTACAACAACCAGCAAACCCTTCATTGCTTGGAAAAAAACAGTCCACTCAAATTAAGGGCGTGGCCATTATCATGCTGGTTCTGCACCACCTCTTTCTTTTTCCCTCTACTAATCCCTGGTTTACAAGTATTTGGGGAAATCACTGGGGTAATGTTGAATTCTTCCTATCGGCAGTCAGTAAACTTTGCATTCCACTTTTTTTCTTTATCGGTGGCTATGGACTCTGGCAGGCCTCTTGCCATGATACACATATCTGGAAAAGTACCTTCAGGCGAATAGGCAACCTTTATACTATTTATGCGACTACAATAATCGTTACAGTACTTCTGTTTTTTTGTATGAACGGGTCATGGATACTGCTATCAAAACGGCATACTCTCGAGACATTTCTTGGCATCGATGTAACGATAAATGGTTCCTGGTGGTTCTTTATTATCTACATTGAACTACTTCTTCTCACACCTCTGGCAACACTCTGGGTGAAAAAACTCTCATGGTGGTCACTGCTTTTATTTTCCTTTCTTGTGTATCTTTTATCACCTGCAAGTGGCTTTTTCTTTTTTTCTTCAAGACTTGAACAATTCGCTTTCTCTTCTCTGATGTATGATTTTTTTCCCCTTAATCTCTTCTGGTTCAATCAGCTCTTTTTCTTCACAGGGTTCTGTTTTGCTGCTTCAGGACTTTTCAACAGAGCCATCGGAAAATCCATCAATACATTTCCAAACTCCTCTCTGCGAAGTGGTATCGCCCTCATTTTTATTGGATTAACACTCCTCTTCCGTCACAATTTCATTGAAATAGGAACGTTCTTAGGAATGCTGTCACAGGAAAGAATAGATATTTTTCAATACGTCGCCATAAGTGCCAGAGCCGACTTTATTCTTGGCCCTCTTCTTGTATTTGCGTTCACTCTTCTTTTTCACCAATACCAACTCTCAATCCTTACTTTACTGGGAAAACATTCTGCAGCCATCTGGCTGATTCACAGCAGTATTATTGCAATCACCATGGTACTTCTCAAACAGGTTCGTCCCTGGTCTCCGCTTATCTTTGTCTTTGTACTCTTTATCTGCATTCTTTATGCCCTGGCATATTCCACATCTTACAGATGGATAAAGAACAGGATTGCGGGTTATTGAGGAATCGCCCTTACCATTAAAATTACCAGAACAAATAGCATGGATGGAGCAGCACTCAGTTTTCGCATATTCTTCCAGCCATTCAAGATAACAATACAGGGTCATTTTGAGTGATGTAATTGTAAAATGTATCCCCTATTGGGGCTATTGTGGGGCTCTATTGACAGCATAGTTACACAATGGTACCATAAATTCATGCCGCCTAAGTACCAGAGCACTTATCAAACAGCTGGAAAAAGTAGGCTTTCAAAATCATGTGGTAAACAAAACAGCAATGGAACAACTCGAATACACAAATAACAGGCATCACACGCCTGCAAATGCCAGCTCTTTATTTGGCAAATTGTTCCCATCATTCTCTTTTTATACAAGCTTTATGGCTCAGATCTATCTGGCCAGCAGAAAGGCACAAAAAGGTGCCTACGACAATGAAGCCTGGTTCCAGTCAAGCATTAATGTATTCAGGGCACTTGAGCGAACAGGATTGAA
Organism: Desulfocapsa sp.; assembly: GCA_030638765.1. The sequence goes on along the minus strand of DAOWDZ010000048.1, from coordinate 1,551 downwards.
GATATCCATGTCAGGAATTGAACATTTAAAAAGTCTCGATTCCCCCTGTGTTATTATTGGAAACCATGTCAGCATGATGGAAACAATTATCACCCCGGTATTTGTAATTCCGGACAAACCAATGACTTTTATAATCAAAAAGAGTCTCCTCGATTATCCAGTCTTTAAACATGTGATGCGTTCCAGAAATCCCATTGCCCTTGGCAGGGAAAACCCTCGGGAAGATTTAAAAAAAGTATTCAGTGAAGGACAAAAAAGACTGAAAGATGGAGTATCCGTGGTTGTTTTTCCGCAGACAACCAGAGGGGTGAATTTTGATCCCAGACAATTCAACAGTATCGGAGTAAAACTTGCTTTAAAAGCAGGCGTCCCGGTGCTGCCCCTTGCCCTGAAAACTGATGCCTGGACAAATGGAAAACTCATCAAAGATCTCGGAAGAATTCACCCACAGATTTCCACCCACTTCTGTTTTGACGCACCAATCACGGTGGAAGGCAAAGGAAAGGAAGCCCATCAGCAGGTAGTTGATTTTATCAGCGGGAAGCTGAAGGAGTGGCAATAGCTTCAAAGAGGTTAGCATTTAACCAGCCACTGCGCCCGGCTTCATCCACAATCAGAACATAGTTGTTATGAATTTTCCCTGGATGTACGAGTCGACCCTGTTGGATGGCACCAACAGAGGCGGATGACTCAAAAGGAGAAACTCTTATCCGTGCACCTTCTGCCACCACAACTCCATCATTCCAGATCTGATATTGTCCGGCAACTCCAAATGCTGCAAGTGCCGTTACCAGGAGGCTAACAGCAGCAATACCGTAGCGTGGTATTCTTTTAGAAACAATGGAGGATGGCAGTAGTAAAACTACCACAAAAAGGAGAAAAGCACCTGCCGTGATCCACAGCCACTGATTTAACCCAAATAACAATATCAGATACTGAACAGCAGATTGTTCTTCCTGGAACAGTCCCTGATCTCTTCGTACAAGCTCAATATTTCCTCGAATATCTGAGTTACCAGGATTTAAACGCAAAGCCCGCTCATAATTAAGGATAGCCCTACCACTCTGACCATCCTGTGCATAACTGTTTGCCAGATTGTAAAAAAGAGGTGCGGATATTCCATCTTCAAGTAGAGATTCAAAAGTCTGAATAGCTGCCTGATATTCACCACTGGAGTATGATAAAATCCCATTCTTAAACTGATCCTCTCGGCTTTGATCTATTGCCATTACAGATTGCTGTGCAAACAAAAACAAAAAGCAGGAAATAAAAATGCTTCTTATGCAGGTTTTCATACCAACCCTTCCAGTTCTTTTTGCAAACTATCGGCAAATTTCTGCATTTGCGCGGGACTCAACTCCTGTCCTCCATAAGCACTTTCATCAGCGGCTTTAAAGATTGGCAGAAGTGGTGAGTCTAGAGCAGATCGTTTCTGGATATCAGCAAAGTTTATGGAACTCGCTTTAGTGACACAGATTAATCCATACTGTTCCTGAATGGCTCCTCTGCATGCAATCAGAAATCCACGACTATCATTATTGACAAGTGTTT
>DAOWDZ010000131.1 GCA_030638765.1 Desulfocapsa sp. | reverse complement strand
TGAGGCAAAGTCATCAATCGAATCTGTGGGAATACCTCTGTGGGCAGTTTTCTCGCGGACAAGATCCAGGTTTTCTCTAATAAAACGAAGTTCTAACATGGTGGATTGGGTCTCTATAGTATGGGAGGTAGTTTTTTCTCCAATGTTCATCTTCAGCCTGACAACTCAAGTATCTGTTGTTTAGCATGGCTGAAAATTGAAATCAACCTCTATCAAATTGCTTTTAGAAAAGGCATCTGCTATCTTAATCAGGTGGAATTGAATGTGTACTAAAGGCTATCCTAAAGACAAAGTAAAACGGAGAAGGAATTCTGGAAGCGCTTAATCGACATAATACTCTGGTAATCTTTTTTATAGAACTGAGAAAATCCATTCGTGGACTTGGGGTAAGTATTATTGTAGCCACCGGGGTGATTTTTTTTCTTTCTCCTGAACTGTTGCGTTTTGTGCAGGGGCATCTCTCCGATAAGCTCTATTTCTTCTCAGTTGCAGGCCCATTTCTGGCCCATGTAAAGCTTGCCCTGTTTGCGTCACTCTATGTGACAATGCCATGGATTATGGCGGTGCTCTGGCGTGCCATGGGAAAACCTTTTGGGGTGGAGGGACGTCAGCTGTATGGGTTTGTGCTGTTTACCTGCATCCTTTTTTATGCAGGTACCCTGTTTTGCTATTATGTAACGCTTCCCCTTGGCATTAAATTTCTTCTTGGGTTTGGATCGGCGGATTTGCAGCCCGTTATCTCCATTGGTCGCTTTGTAAATTTTACAACTCTCTTTATTCTGGCCTTCGGGCTGATCTTTGAGCTTCCGATGTTTATGGTTTTCATGGCCAAGGTTGGTGTGTTGACAAGGGGCTTTTATGAACGGAACAGGCGGTATGCAATCCTGCTCATAGCTATTCTTGCAGCCCTTCTGACTCCAACACCCGATGTCGTGAATATGATGCTTATGGGCGGGCCTTTATACCTTTTGTATGAAGCAGGCATTATAATTCTTCGGGTGATGCGGATTAAATAAGTGATTTTCAGAATTCGTACAGTTTGAATCTGTTCTGTTGTAAAAGAGCAGCGGTAACACCGATTACACCGGAAACTGCACAGGATGGACTTCCTGCTTTGAGACAGATGCCCTGTATGTTGTGAGATCTGGCGATCTGCAAGACTTGTTTTGCCCCCTGTACAAAGGGGTGAGTTACATCGTCACCTTCTTTTGTACAAACAACAGCGTTTCCTGCCAGAACATCATACCCGTCTCCGGTGGTGATGTCAGCAGCCGGTCGTGGTGTTGGTAATCCGCCCAGTTGCTCGGGGCATACAGGTATCCAGATGCTGTCTTTTAAGAAGTCACTGCACTGTGTATGAGGTTTCACAGCACCATCATAACGGGTACAAAGTCCCATGAGACAGGCACTGACAAGAAAAACAGGTGTGGTGTTTGGATTACTCATACATACTTTGCCTCATTTGAATAAAAGTTACATTTTATAAATACTACAATGGTCAGGAAACAGAAGCCCAAAACATCGTTATCACCTCTGCAGCACAAACGATTCGTGCGCATAGTTTGTGCGATGATTGTTTTAGCTCTTTTATGGCTGCTGTTTGCGCCAGGGAGTGGACTGTTTCATCTGTTGCAAAAGAAGAAATATCTGGCAACACTTACTGCAGAGCAGAATGCATTGGTTCAGCAGAATAAAGAGATAGAACGGGACATCAGGCGATTACAAGACGATGAGGCGTATCTGGAACAGGTGGCAAGAGAAGATCATGGAATGTTGAAGGACAACGAGATGGTGTTTGATTTTTCCAGGAAGAAAAAAGAAAAGAAGTGATAAGGAACTACCTGTGTAGTCCCTTATCTGTTTAAAAGCCACACGGGCTTTTAGGCGACTATGCTCAGGAAAATCCGCCCCTTGATGAACAGCCGGATAGCGCTCCAGCAGGAATGCTCGCGCCCTTGGTTGGCTGGCTCGAGACGGTGGAAAGCATCTTTTTGATGTTTGAACTTTTGCAGTGTTTGCAGGTAACACTGTCAAGTGCAGAGGCTATCATAACAAGGCTTTCAAAGTCCTTGCCGCAGTCCTCGCAGTGAAATTCATAAATTGGCATTTGCGTACTCCTGTAAAATATATAAGATATAAAAAGTTTGAAAGAGTCATTTGTTTCACATAGTGTTGGTCTTTTGTGTATTGTTGTCAAGTTATGGCCTTCTTTTTTGCAAATGCTAAGGAGCTGTTTTAAGGGCTAAGGAAAATATGGAAAGGGAAGATGTAACCATTCAGTTACTCCATGAAATCCGGGGAGTTCTTGCCTGTCAGCAGGCAGGTTTTATAGAGAATTATCCTGCAGCCCCGGAGTTGTTGTCTTTTTTTGAATCCTGCAGCAAGCTTTCAGTACCCTCTATTCCCGTCAAATCTTTTGTTGCTGCAAAACCAGATAGTGTGAAACAGGTGGCTGCGCCCGGAAAATCAGAAAGTGACCATACAGAACTTGCTGAAATTGCCCATGAAGTGGCTCGGTGCAGGAGTTGTCCATTGGGCGGTCAGCACTCAACAGTTATGGCAGGAAAGAGCGGAACACAAAAAATCCGTCTTCTTATTATTGGTCACTGGTTGTCGACAAGTGGTGGCACACCTGGTCAGGTTGTCTTTGGGCAGGAAGAAGATCAGATGCTTGCGCGGATGCTGAAGGCCATTCATATTCCCATGGAAGAGGTCTTTGTCACCAACATTATTAAATGTAAAGTGGGGATAGGTATCCAACCTCAGGCAGAACATATCGATGCCTGTTCATCCTATCTGCATCGTCAGATTACTGCCGTGGCCCCGGAATTAATCTGTACCATGGGAACGGTGGCTGCAAAAACACTGTTGCGTCTTTCTCAGCCCTTATCAATACTGCGTGGGAAATTTTATTCCTACAAAGGTGTGGAAGGGTTGGAAATTCCATTACTGCCCACGTATCACCCCGGATATCTTCTACAAAATCCGGAAATGAAAATGGCGACCTGGCAGGATTTACAGGAAATTCAGAAACGGCTGTGACACTACTGCTGTTCCGGCGGTTCGTACAGTGCAATAAATCCCCTCTGTCCTAAACTCTTGAGAAAAGCTGCCACGGCAGTCTCCGCCTCCTTATTTGTTACCTTGTAATCGCTTGCAAAAATTCTGATAATATCCTTCACCGTCTTTTTTCCATCAATGAGCCGCCACACAAAACTTCCCATTTGATCAAGTTGCAGGCTTTTAGTCGGGAGTTCAGCTTTGTTTTTACTGAATTTCTGGTGCAGGGAAGTGAAAAAACGACTCAGAGGAATTGCATAGGTGAAAAGAATATCGCCGTTTTCCAATTCCTTCCATTGAATAGTATCACTCTGCCGTGGAACGCAGGAAAGCGATTCTGCTCTGTTTAAAGACCGGGGAGGGCTAGAGTGAGAAGATTTCATAGCTGTCAAGAATTGTGGTGATGAGAGTATCGGGGATGGGTTTCTTATCAAAAAAGAAAAGGCCACTTAAACGATCCTGCTCGGGGTGATGACGTAGAGTCACCCAGTGAAATGGCTGTTCTCGTTTTATCCGACTTTGAATCTGACGGAATATTGATGGGTAGGAGCAATGGCTTACGGAGGTAGCATCTTTTTGAATGTCTTCTTCAGGGATATTTAAGTTACCAAGAAGATTCATAAGTGTGAGCATGGATGAGGATTGTAAGCGCTGGGATGCACCGGCCAGCCTGCAGAGGTGCATGGTAAGTCCGGAATCCGTAAAGGAAATTCGAGTGAGACCTGCGCCAAAATTGTGACCATTTAGAGTAAAGCTTTCAGGAAGAGAAATCTTAAAATCCTGAATTTCCCAGAGCGTTGTATCTCCATCCGTGTGTTGATGGCAGGTAATGGATGAAACTACTCTGGTTAAATCCCACTGATGCTTTGCGGTTGGCGTCTCGAAAAAATAGAGCAGGAGGGTGGTTCCACATTCTTTACAAATCATAATCGCTGCTTTTATTTCTCTACTATCAGTATCTGCAAGAAGTCTTAAGGCGTATTGTTTTGTGAGCTTTTGCCAGTGTGGTGGTAAGGATTCCTGCACCAGTAAGCCAGTTTCTTCAGCTATTTTACGAAGAGTGTTGGTGATGGATTTTGGGCTGTGTCTTTTTTCTTCCTGCCACCGCAGTTCAAACACAGGGTTGAAGTTTTCTTCAAAAAGAAGATGGGTTGCATCTGTGACAATTGTTTCCCATTGGGCGGGACAATTGAGGGTGATGGTATTCCAG
>DAOWDZ010000030.1 GCA_030638765.1 Desulfocapsa sp. | reverse complement strand
CATAAGCTTTGTATGTTAGTAAAAAGTTTTAAACAATTACACAAAATGCTTGCGTTACCCGCAACAATTTCATACTGTTGAAAATTGGAATTTGGCAGCGTAGCCATCATATCTGAAAGAAATTACTTTGACAAAATGGGGCGGCTACCAAAGAACAACTGATACCTGAAATACAAAAATAGAAGAAGAGTTTTATAATTATTTCAATAAAAATGGAGGATTTTTCATGAAAAGTCTTGTTGTTTATTCATCCAAAAGTGGAAACACCAAAAAACTGGCCGAAGCAGTTTATAATCATCTCAGTGGAGAGAAAGAAATTTGCGCCGTAACCGATGCTCCTGATCCTGCTGGGTACAGTTTTGTTGCAGCTGGGTTCTGGTTGATGGCTGGACAGCCTGATCCTGATTCGCAGGAATTTCTGAAAAAAATCGAAGAAGGACAGGATCTCTATTTATTTGCCACCCATGGCGCAGCCGTTGGTTCACCACATGCAGTAAACGCCATGAATGCTGCTAAATCAATTGCTGCCAAAGGCCATGTGATTGCAACATTTTCCTGCCCCGGTCAAGTTCCTGAGAAGGTACTTGAGATGGCAGGTAAAAAAGATCCACAGCCTCCATGGCTTGCAGATGCTCCTGCGGCTGTTGGTCATCCGGATGAAACTGATGTGAAGAATGTTGTACGTCTGCTTGAGGAATTGGATCTGCCATAAAAGAACCAATATTGAAAGGATGTATTGTTCAAGGTGGCGTGGAATGAGTAAAGGAAAAATCCGGCTTGTTGCCTTTTTTGCGTACCCAGTTCAGGCCGTTTTGCACTGAATGGAATCCTACTATTTTGTCGGTTAACATTTTTTTACCCGGAAAGTCCAGCAGGCTGATTCCAAGGATGGTGGTAATAATTCCCTGACCGGGAAGGAATAACATCAGAAGTCCCGCCACTATCAGGACTGATCCCAGCAAGTAACGAAGAGCACGAAGGAGGATGAATGTCATTGGATGTTCATCCTCTTTTTTTGTGTGTTCATGCAGGTGGATAAAAAAATCTGTATCAAGTCTCTGAATTACTAAAGGAATAATAAGAAGACTCAGAAAAAAAGTAATGGTGGAGACAATACCAAGCAGAGTGACTAAGGAACCGTATGTGTGTAGAAAAGTTTCCATTCAGAGCATTAACCACTCAAAAAAAAGAACTAAACAGATGTATTGGCAAGTAGCCAGAGTCGCCATGTGTCACTCTTTCTTCTTTCAAGGAGTTTGAGCTGATCCATCGGGAGAGCCGCCAGTAATTCCTCTTCCATTGATGGAATAAATCCTGAAATTATATAATATCGTGCCTTCCAGAAATCAGGATTGTCGAAGAATCCGAGCAGTAACCCTTTGTAGAGATTTGCAACCACCAGATCAACATTAGTGTCAGGGAGAGCTGCCCGTAAATCAGTCTCCATCACTGTGATTTGTTCTGCACAATTATTGAGCCGTACATTCTTTTCAGCCACAGAACAGGCAAAAGGATTGTTGTCGTAGGAGCGTATTGACTGTATTCCAAGTTTTGCGGCTCCAAGAGAAAGCAGGCCCGTTCCTGTGCCAAGATCCACCATGCTTTTAATCTCACCGTTGTTGGAACAGAGAATATCACTAATCGTCTGCAGGCAAAGTCTGGTGGTGTGATGAAAACCGGAACCAAATATAACACTTGGATCAAGCTGAATGGGAATTTCTTCTTTTTGAATCGTAAGCTGATCAAGCTCCCAAAGTGGTGCAATGACAAGAGGTGGTACGGAGAAAGTGGTTATGTCTAGACCTGCCTCCCAGTCCTGATAGTTCAAATTTGCTTCGTAGATGATTTTTGAGCCACTGCGTTCACATATCTCTGCCACAAGTTTTTGCTTCTCTTTGTGGAAGAAGAGGATTGCCGTATCATCCTCAATCCATGTACCTATAAGGTCAGGATCATCAATAAGCCCAAGGTCAATACAGTCAAAATTGTAGACATAGAGCTGGTCGTATCGTGTGTATGGCGGCTTGAGCATAATCAGTTGTTGGGGAGGGCAGTTGTGATTTCAATATGGACGCCATGTGCAGGAGAATTGCTTGAAATAGAAGTCTTTTGAGTGATGTTCAGGCGTTGAGGCGATATTCCAAGACTGCGAACAAAATAATCATAAACAAGCAGACTTCGTTCCTTGGCAAGATCAAGCAGTGCAGAATTATTGATTTTAATCCTTCGTGGAAGAATTGGTTTAAAACCAAACAGATCCTTTCGGGGGATATTTTCTTCTTTTAACGTCTGCCCGGCTGGTTGAGAGAGTGCTGCCTGTTGTTTTTCTTTATATGCTGCAAGTGCCTGACGATTTATTGTGTCCACTCGCAGTTGTTCTGTCTCAAAAGCATCGTTCTGCAATATTTCAAGGTCCTTTTGTGTGTCGGCCATTCCCGTTATTGTAAAGCTGAGCCTCGGATGTACTTTTAAAAGTTCTGCATAGCGACCAAGTATCTTCCTGCCTTCAAGGGTGATTCTGTTTGATCCGAGTTTAAATGGAATCAGGTCTTTATCCTGTAAATCTTTAAAGTTCCGATCGAGTAAAAGTGGTGCGT
>DAOWDZ010000202.1 GCA_030638765.1 Desulfocapsa sp. | reverse complement strand
TCTCCTTGAAAAAGGAAAATACGATTTTATTATCGTAGACTTCTCTTACCTTGACGCAACTATTTTTCTTAGAGAAATTTTAAGTACAAATTCCAAACAGAAGATTATTACAATTAGTGGCAACCTGAATTGCAGCAGTGAATTTGGGTGTCAGTTTTGTATGGAGCACTACAACAAAAAACGATTACTCAAACCATATAAAATATATGACGTAAATTCACTAATTGACAATTGGGATAACAAAAAATGTCCCTACTTCAATAAGTATGAACCAGCTGGCTACAAGAAATTATTAGAAGAAATCACGAAAGATAAGGGCAACCGGGGATACATTCTTTATGACAAAAATCTCTACTTTATTAATGCAAATGCAAAAGCAATGGAGATATTTTCGAAAAAAACTCATTTAAAAGACTTAATAGGAAAACATCTACTGGAAATAAGTCCTGAAACTGGAGCTACAGATAGATATTCTAAATATCAAAATGCCATTTTTGAAGGAAAGGTAGTCAAAATAGACCAAATTCAACTCCCCGAAAAATATACTTATCAGACTATTGATGTGATTGCATATCCAGTGGGAGATATGTTGATGATTATATTTAAAAATTCGGAACAATCGCGAATGGACACGTAATCACTTAACTTCACTACGCATATTTTGTGTATTTTTTTCTCATCAAAACTATCGCGGTTGACAAAAGACCAGTAAAATGAGAGAATCGAGTGAGTAACCGAAAATCAGCATACCACCTTAAAACCCCTCCAAAAAGAAGTCATCGCTTGATAAGCTCAAGGTAGATGGAGATATATAATGCTTGACGAACAACGAAAGTTCAAACGCATTGGCAGCAATGTTCGTGTGGGATTCAGTAAACAGCAAATTGACAAAAAATCAGAAGAATACTTCCAAGGTGTTGCTGAAGATTGCGGCCTCAGCGGGATGTTCCTCGCCACAAGTCACCTCATGCCCAAGGGGAGTGTAGTGTCACTCAACTTTCAATTCGCTGATGAGAATGGTGAAGATGTCCATATGCAAGCCCAGGCAGTGGTTCGCTGGACACAACGATTTCGAAGACCAAAGGGAATGGGGCTGGAATTCTTTGAATTTTCAGGATTGGAAGACCGAAGCTTTGAACAGTGTTTGAAACTTCTCTTAAGGGATTAGGTCTGAAATTGAAAAGTATTACTCCTTAAGAGTTATATCCAAAGTGCCATTCTGAGTTTTAATCGATTCAACCCCATCTGAAAAAAGCTTCCAAAACCCTTCGTCGCCGCCAAATTCCTGAACAAGATCAATATTCTTTAAGCCTCCAAGCCAGGCATTTGGTATGGGTACACCCATCAGTTTTACTCCTCTTAAAATGGCCACTGGTTTCCCATCACTATATGCAAGCTCTAGCCCTGCTGCTGCTCGAAGTATTTTTCCACCAAAAATCGGAAAATCCTGATCCATTGGAATGCGTAATCTCGCGCTGATCAAATCATCGGCCAGATCAATGGCTACTTTTGTTGCAAGATCGGTATTGTTGGCAAGTATTGCATTAATCTCACGCTCTGTAAAAGATATTTTTCGACTGGCATCTTTTTCGCTGTAGGCTTTAGGTTGCAATGGGTCGTTGAGGTTTTCCTGGTTTTGTTCGGGATTTTTAGTGGTTTGAGCTTGTGAGAAGTCAAAACTCTCCAGTTTTACTGAAAGGGTCTCATTTTCCTGCGCAGTGAGAGTGACTGGTTTGAATTGTCCTGGGAAAATATATGTTTTAGCAGCCCAGAAAGTAAGTCCCGCAGTAACCAGGACAGTTAAGAGTACGATACCTAGGACCTGAAGACAGCCAAATTTCTTTTTACGTACACTTTTCAGGTTCACATTATCTCGTAACTCAGTCATGCCTTCCCTCTATTTTGTTTTCAAGCATTTCAGAACTTTTTAGCATCTGCAAGTTGTGATCATTGCACATTGATAGTCATAAATGATCCGTCATTTGGGCTCTTACAACGAACAACAGCGGTTGCTCCGCCACCTTTCACAGGCACTGCATAGTTAACAACTATACGCCTAACACCTGGGGATGGTCGCTTAAACAACCATGTTGCCTCACTTTTCCCCTTGGAAAACTTACTATAACCGGGGTTGACGCTTTTTATTCCAGCTTTCTCCGGCAGACGCTGTTTAACAATAACAGAACTTGGTGGAGGGCTTCCTATGGTCAATTCGAGAACACTTCCCTTGGAGTTGTTTTGCAGATATCTTGCCCGGATTGGCTCAGCCTGAGCATCAATGGGGGATATAACAAGTGAAAAAAACAACAATAAAAAAGAACTCCCAAGTATTTTGAACATATTTTTTTTCATTTTTTTTTACTCCTTTTTTGGATACCGTCAGGGTACAATATCAAAGGAAGACTGTTCAGAATTCCAATGATAACCGGATCCCATCCAAATGGATTCCACTTCTTCAACATCAACCTTTAGCCCTTCAATACGTCCAAAATCATCGTATACAGCAAGCAATTCCTCATCATCAACAATATGGTTTTTATCACTATCTGCCCAATGAAATTCCAATAGACGAAGACGACTCCGACCTTCCACTATCGCCTCCTGACGACTTGACTGACGAACAAGCAGAGTACCTTCAAAAGACAAACTCTCTTGAGTCTTTTTTTCAGCCAGACATCTCACAATATAGGAAAAATTTCTTTTGCCAGGACCATCTTTTTCTATCCACTTCAGGAAGCCTTCATCTGCAACGGTGGCCTGCGGTACCGTATGTATAACACTGCAGTTTTCCGGCAACTGTTCCGTTAAGAGAAGTGATAAATTTTTCTCAGATTCAAAATCCACTTTAATGACCACAGGAAAAGGATACCCAGCGACACTATGAGCAGGCATTATTCGTTTCGCTGACAGATGCAGCACATCAGCTCCCCTAAAGGTTACAATGAGAAAAAGACACACTCCAAGGAGCACAGTATTTGCGAGAACAAAGAGCAGAGCTTTCTTAACTTTTTGACGCCCAGTAGAAGCGACAGTGCTTTCAACGTGTATTTTTTCTTCTTCTTTTTCCTTTATTTCTTCTGAGACAAAAAGAATATCTTCCAGAGAAACGGATAAAGCTTCAGCCAGCTTCAGGCTGTTCTCTTCCTTAAGAGTTGGCGATTCCTGACGTTCCCATCGGGAGATGGTCTCGGTTGTAACGCCGACGGCAGTTGCCAGATAGAGCTGAGTCAGGTGCTGTTCTTCACGAAGAGAACGTACCTTGCTCCCACTGACACACACCATGGCTATTCCTGATTTCATTCTTTTCCGTCCTGATAAGTAAATAACAATTCCTAAAAGATCCACTGCCTACATTACGCAGTTTCTCATATTTTACAACTTTCTTTTAAGCATTTCCACTTCCAAATGATATGTCATCAACAGCCGTAACGTACTGACATCATAACAATGTCATAGTATGATGTCCCAATATCGAGCGATGTCGGGTTTTTTCTTTCACCCTCAGGTCATATATTTAAAACAAAGGAAAGGGCATGGTGCCCCTTAATTAAATAATCCATTTATGGAGACGACAGATGAAAACAACAAGTCTTATTGCAGCCCTGGCCCTCTCAATACTTATCGCTGTAACAGCTAACGCAGCAACCTTGAAATGCACAGTTGAAAAAGTTGAGGGTAATGTGGTTACTATGGATTGTGGCGACAAGGCTACAACACTTTCTGCTGGAGCGGAAATTAAAGTAAAAACAGTGAAAACATCAGCCGCCATAGAAGGCTGCTAGAGTAAATTTAGGCAGGGAGTTTTAACTTGAAACTCCCTGTCTTTCTTTTCATGAGTTATCTTTCAAAAAACTTTCTTTCTATTCCTTAAGTTCAGAAAAGAGTGGTCGCACATCGTTTTTCCTGATAGGGTCTCCTCATTCCCATCCATCCCAGTAAAGACAATAAAACAATAGAGAATAGGAAGTTTAATGAGTTTCAAACAGTTTCAGTTCACAACGCAAATAAATAACAATATTGATAGCTGCGGTTATAAAGCACCCACTCCAATCCAGGAAGAAGCCATCCCCGAAGTGATGACCGGAAGAGATATCCTGGGTCTTGCCCAAACCGGAACTGGAAAAACTGCGGCCTTTGCCCTTCCAATCATACAGCGTCTTACTAAGGGATCACGTGGTGAAGTTCGTGCCCTGATTGTTGCACCAACCAGAGAGCTTGCCGAACAGATCAACACTAGTTTTGTGGAACTTGCCGTGGGAACAGGACTGCGATGCCTTGCTGTCTATGGTGGTGTTGGGAAAAAACCGCAATTTGATGCTTTTAATCGTGGTGTTGAAATCCTCGTTGCCTGTCCGGGTCGTCTTCTTGATCACCTAAACAACCATGATCTTCAACTCAACAAAGTAGAAACACTGGTGCTCGATGAAGCAGATCAGATGTTTGATATGGGATCTTTCCCGGATATTCCCCGTATCATTAAGCACCTGTCGAAACAGCGTCAAACACTGCTTTTTTCAGCAACCATGCCTGCCGACATCCGTAAACTTGCCGATGAAACACTTACAAATCCAAAAGAAATACGTATCAAGCTGGAACAGCCACTTGATCTTATCAGCCAGGAACTCTATCCAGTATCAAAACGACAAAAGGCTGGTCTTCTGCTGCATCTTCTAAAAAAAGACCCAACAGAAGGTTCAACCCTGATTTTCACACGAACCAAATATGGGGCAAAAAATCTCGCTAAGAAACTTGAAAAAGCAGGTTTTTCCGCCTCTGCTCTTCAGGGAAATATGTCACAAAATCAACGGCAGAATGCGCTGAGTGGTTTTCGGGATGGAAAATTCAAAATGCTCGTAGCAACTGATATTGCAGCCCGAGGTATTGACGTGTCACGGGTGGCTCAGGTTATCAACTTCGACCTGCCTTCAACAGCCGAAGCATACACACACCGTATTGGTCGAACGGGACGGGCTGAACGCAGTGGAAGAGCCATCAGTTTTATGTGCTATGATGATCAGGCCATGGTCAATGCTATTGAGAAATTACAGGGAAAGACAATTCGACGTATTTCAGAAGACGGTTTCGCCATGGACGCGACGGATGCAGAACAGCCAAAAAAACAGAATAGGCGTCCTGCTAATCCCAACCGACAACCAAAGAAAAAAGCCAAACCTCAGCGTTCCAGGCAACCAAAGAAAGAAAATAGTACGAATGCCAAGAAAAAACCTTCTAACCCGAAACGTTCAAGTAATATCTTCGGACTTGGGAAAAAAGGATAGTCAGGCAGAAGCTTATTTCCTTTTTCCCAGCACCTTAATCCAGTTGAGCACCTCTGCCACTAGTTCATCCTCATGTTCCGATAGGGCGTGATCACCACCGGGGATACTCACCTGAGTATAGCGTGGTGAAACGAGAAGCTCTCGTTCAAGGCCATATTTACCATCTCCAGCCAAACCTGCTTCTCCCCATATATCAAGTATGGGAAGAGTTGTTTGTTTGATGTTTTCCATACTGTTGAATGGTGAACCGCCATTATTGAGCATTCCAACGCCGATAAAAGCAGAAATTGCAGTATGATGATTTTCGGCAAGGTAAGACGTAGCCATGCGAGATCCAAGACTGTGTGCAATCAAAACGATGGAAGTAGCACCTTTTTTTTGTAGAAATTCAACCGCCCTTGTTATCTCTTTTTGAGCTTCCAGGAAATCCTCTTCATATTCTTCAAGTGCTTTTACACCACCTGGCATCTGTAGAGAAACCGTATGCCAGCCGAGCTGTTCGTTCAACTCAAGACGAAGAGGATCAACAATATAGCTTTCAGGATTGCCCCCTTTTCCATGACAAAGAATTGCAGCAAAACTTGAATTTTTTCCATCTTCATACAACCAGGATTCACAAAAAATATCAGATGGAGCTACAAATACATTCAGCAGTAGAAAAAAACACAATAGCCTTTTCATTTTTCCTCTCCTACAAGAAAATCGGGGTTAAATTTGGCAATCTCTCGTCTTCACAACAAAATTCCTTGCCAACTCTTTTTTTTATTTGTAACACAATGTCATATCGAAAAAATAAATTCCCATTTCCCAAGACAAAAAATCCCTATGCCACAGTATATAAAATTCTTGTTCATGAACCGCTTCTTCTTCACTCTTGTATCATTTTTTGTTCTTTTCCCACTCTTCCCGAACCACAGCACCGCCAGAGAACTGAAAATAGGAGTATACAGTAACAAGCCGCTTGTCTTTCAAGATGAACAGGGTGAATTTCAGGGACTCACCATTGATATCCTGCGTGCTATTGCAAAGGCAGAAGATTGGCAATTGAAATTTGTATATGGCACCTGGCCAGAATGTTTACAAAGACTTGAAAATGGAGAAATCGACCTCCAGGTAGCCATTGCATTTTCCCCTGAGCGTTCAAAGGTCTTTAGCTTTCCCAAAAAAACAGTCATTACAAACTGGGGAAGACTGTATCGCAACCAGCACGTTAAAGCAGAATCTCTCCTTGATGTTGACGGGAAGAGTGTCGCACTCCTTGAGAGTGACATCCATGCCAGAGTTTTCACAGAGTTGCTGAAACAATTCAACAGAAAAATAATACCTGCATATTATAGAGAATATGATGAAGTGCTTAAAGAGGTGGCAGCTGGCACAATGGATCTAGGTGTCGTTAACCGTATGTATGCGATGCAGAATGCGCACAGATTCAACGTTTTGGCAACCCCAATGATCTTCAATCCCATAGAGGTTCGTTATGCTACGCCTAAAGGGAAGAATGAAGAAATCCTGAGCGCCATAGATCACCATCTTGCCCTGCTGCTTAACGACAAAAATTCCATTTATTACCATTCCCTTGAAAAGTGGTTTGGTCACGAAAGGCAGGTGGCAAAACTTCCTAAGTGGATTCTCTTTGCCCTTTTAGCTGGTGGCGGGCTACTCCTTTTTGTCTTTCTCATTTCCTTGCTGCTCAAAAAACAGATCAATATAAAGACAAAAGACTTACAAAACATCTTTGATTCGTCTCCCGCTGCTATTTTTATCCACAACATGGATGGTAGCATTATTGACGTCAATAAAACCATGCTTGAAATGTATGGAGTTACGAAATCGGAAGCACTCAAATTGATCATTTCAGATTATTCTGCTCCTGAGAACCCGATGGAGAAGTTACCAGTTTTCTGGGAAAAGACTGACAAGGGAATCCCGCAGGAATTTGAGTGGAAAGCAAAACGGCCCAATGATGCTTTCATTTTTCCAGTACAGGTCACCCTGAAAAAAATCACCTATGATGATAGAAATGTTATTTACGCAACTGTTCAAGACATCACCAACGCAAAAAGAACAGAAGCAGCACTGGCTTCAGAACAGGAAAGGCTCGCCGTTACTCTGCGCTCTATTGGCGATGGTGTTATCGCAACTGACACAATGGGTAAGATAGTTTTTCTTAACAAGGTGGCCGAAGAACTTACAGGGTGGAAGAACAAAGAAGCTAAAGGTCATGATTCATCAGAAGTGTTTAATATCATCAATGAAAAAACAGGGCAGAAGTGTGTAAGCCCAATACAGCGTGTCTTAGATCTTGGGAGAATAGTGGGGCTTGCCAACCATACTGCTCTTATCGCCAAAGACGGCACCACACGATGCATAGCCGACAGTGGGGCTCCAATTCGTGATACTGAAAGTAAAATAGTTGGCGTTGTGCTGGTATTTCGTGATGTAACCCATGAGCAGAAGATAGAAGAAGAATTACTGAAGATCAGAAAGCTGGAATCAATCGGCGTGCTTGCAGGTGGGATCGCCCATGATTTTAACAATATTCTAGCCGCAATCCTCGGTAATATTGAACTTACGTCATTGCGAATTGCTCAGGAAGACAGCAAAAGTCTGGAATTACTCGACGGAGCAAAGAGAGCTACTAAAAGAGCCACCAAACTCACACAACAGCTACTGACTTTTGCAAAGGGTGGAGATCCGATAAAGGAGGAAACCATCCTTCCTGAACTGATTAGAGAATCTTCTGATTTCGTACTCCATGGCAGCATGGTTGCCTGCAACTACAATTTTCCTGATGACCTCTGGAGAACGGATGTCGATAGTGGCCAGATAGGTCAGGTTATCCAGAACATCATTCTCAACGCCAAGCATTCCATGCCCGAAGGAGGTACTGTTACGATCACATGTGACAATATCAACAATGCCGCATCGGAAACTCTTCTCAGTGTGGATCAGGGGAATTTTGTACGGATTATTATTCAGGACAGTGGTATTGGCATACCCAGGAATATTCTTAATAAAATATTTGACCCTTACTTCTCAACAAAGCAGGAAGGGAGCGGTTTGGGGCTTGCCATCTGTCATTCAATTATCAATAAACATGATGGATATGTCACTGTCGATTCAGAGCCAGGAAAAGGTACAAATTTCACCATTTATCTACCTGCAATGCTTGAAACAAGTGATCAAAACACAAATACTTTAAATATAACACCACCGGTCAAGGCATCTAGAATCCTGATTATGGATGACGAAACAATGATTTTGGATATTGCTCAGGCGCAGCTTGCCATCCTTGGTCACGAAGCGATAACGGTGACTGACGGGGAACAGGCAATCAACAAATACCAGGAGTTGCAGGACAACAACAAACCCGTTGATCTTGTGATTATGGATCTCACCATTCCAGGTGGTATGGGGGGCGAAGAGGCAGCCAGGAAACTTCTCAAGATAGACCCATCGGTGAAGATAATTGTTGCCAGTGGATATTCAAATGATCCGGTGATGGCCAATTATGAGGACTATGGTTTTTGCCAAGCCATTGCCAAACCTTTTGACCTGAAAGAACTCAGTGATGTCATTGCATCTGTTCTTTAGAAAAACACTCTCTTCCTCAAAGAGAACCAGCGATGGCCCAGAAAGCGTTCACCTGTGGAACCCGCATGTTTTTCTTCATGGTACAGATTCCAATGGAAAATGAGTCCAGTTCAGGGGTGACTGGTAAAATTCTAATCTGCTCCTTTAAAGGACTTTTCTCGAGAACCAGCTCTGGAACAACACCAACCCCGCACCCAAGCGCGACCATGGCAATAATGGCCTCGTTGCCGGCCACCTGAGCATACACATTAGGGCTCACATCCTTTTCAAGAAACCAGCGATCTGTCCTTTCACGGCTCAATCCGAAATCTGCTGTTATGATGGGTGTTTTCTGCCAATCAATCTGCTGGCGGTGTTTGTATTGGATTATCTCAGGAAAGGCAGTGGGGCTGATAAATACCAGCGGAGTTTCCTGAATTTTTAAAAATTCCACACGTTGTGGTAAAACATCAGGAAGAGCTGCCACGGTAATATCCACGTCCCTATTCTGCAATTTCGTTAAAGCAAGTGCCGCATCCCCTGTCTGGAGATTTATATTCACTTCCGGATATACAGATCGAAATTTCTGAAAGATATCCGGCAGAATGGAATACGCTGCTGTAACAGAACAGTATAAAGATATCTCTCCTCGCAGCACCCTTTCCCGTGAAAGATCACCTTTTAACTTTTCGTAGCGCTGCAGTACATCATCTGCGTAGGAACGAAACGTTTCACCTGCAACAGTAAGCCTCACCGAACGATTGTCACGCAGAAAAAGCTGTTCATCCAGATCATCTTCAAGGCGTTGAATGATTCTAGTCAGAGCAGAAGGGGTTACATGACAGGCACGGCTGCTTTGCCCAAAATGGAGCGTCCCGGATAGATGTTTAAAGAGTTTTAGATCTCGAATATTCATTGGCGTTTTAGAGAAAAGAGAATGTTTT
>DAOWDZ010000156.1 GCA_030638765.1 Desulfocapsa sp. | reverse complement strand
TTTCTTTCGTAGATACCTGGTGTCGCCTAGGTGCGACAATCATTGGTGGCTGTTGCGGTATTGGGCCCGAGCACATCGCCGCTCTTCATAAGAGATTATGATTACCACTAATGCTCAGCTGATTTTCATCGTATTTGCAACCCACTGATATGAAATAGAAAAAACACTGGATTCCCGACAAAAACCTCGGGAATGACGACAGTGAACTTTATGGTAATAGATTTAAATATCAAGACGTTACAAGCTCCCGTCATCCCCGAAAGTTGTTGTCGGGGATCCAGGAAACTGTTACTGGCTGAGCATTAGTAGTATTCAGAATCAATTATGACCATGAGGAGTAAAGTCTTCGAGTATAGAGGTCATACCTTAAATTTCTGAACCATCTTGATAAAAGTTTTTGATAATTCCTCAAGTCCCTCTGCTTTTTCATTTACAAGAGCGCTACTGTCATTTATCTCATTTGCAGCTTGTCCGACACCAATTATTTCAGCGTTTATTTCTCCTGTTACAACCGAGACCTGAGCAACATTTTCATTTACTTCATGGATTCCACTTGCCGCCTGAGTAACATTTTCAGTGATTTCCTGAGTGGTATTTGACTGTTCCTCAACAGTTTGCGTAACCACCGAAATTTTATCATTAATTTCATTTATAATGTCAGATATTTTTGTGATCTCTTCCACTGAGCCTTGACTGGCGTTTTGAATACTCTCTATCTGCTCTTTGATTTGACTGGTTGCATCGGATGTCTGTTTAGCAAGATCTTTAATTTCATTTGCGACGACTGCAAAACCTTTTCCGGCATCTCCAGCTCTTGCTGCTTCTATGGTAGCGTTAAGGGCAAGAAGATTTGTCTGTTCAGAAATTTCGGTGATGGTTTCAGTAACTTTACCGATTTCAATGGCGGCAATTCCTAGCTCTTTGATCTGGGTAGAGGCATTGGCTGATTGGACAACAGCTCCCTGAGTAATGGCCTGTGTCTGTTCTGTGTTTGCAGCAATTGCAGTTATACTGTTTGACATTTCTTCAACTGCTGTTGCAACCATGTTTACATTGACTGATGTTTCTTCAGTGGCTGCCGCAACCGAATCCATGTTTGTACTCATTTCTTCAGATGCAATTGAAACCGTGTTTGTTTTGTCCTTGGTCTGTTCCGCATTTGCTGTCATTTGATTTGAAATTGAGGCCAGTTCTGTAGATGAATCAGATAGTTTTTGGGTCTCATTACTTATTTCTTGAAACATACTTCTTAAGTTCATTGACATTTTATCAAGAGCCTTAGCTAAAGCACCTATTTCATCGTTTTGATTTATGGAGGATGTCACTGTTAGGTCTCCCTTTTCCATTTCGTGAGCATAGGAGACAAGTTTAGTTAGCGGTGTCGTAATGGATCTCGTTAATAAGAGTGAGGTTACAATAGAGAGTACCAATGCGATTAAGCCAAACCGTAAGAGGGTGTTCGAACTTTTTTTACTGCTTTCTAAAATCATATCAAGTGAGTGCCGCTGTTCATTTTCATGTTCGACCACTATTTCTTCAATCGTATCTGAAAGTTTTGCAGCAAAAGGATCAAATTTGTCCATCATTATATTACCAGCAGCGGGTCCATTTTCTATATAGGCTTTGGCCATTTCTTTCCCGACTCTGTAGTAATCATTCAACTCAACCTTCATTTTCGCCATGGTGCTGACCATCTCGGCTTCCCCGAATTTTTGATGTTCAACACGAGAATATTCAATACGCGAAAGAGCATCTCTGTAATATTTTTCTGCTTCAGCATATCCATCATCATATCCATCTGCGCCTCTGGTTGCGGAAATATCTGTTAGCCATTGTTGAATTTGAATGATGTCTCCCTGCAGATGTTTGAAGTTATTCAGATGAGGATATATTTCATTCTGAACTGTATCGGTTAATTCAGTTATTCTTTTATTATGTGAACTTGTGACCAAACTTGCAATAATAAATAATAAACAAACTACTGCAAATGAGCTCAAAATTCGTACCCGCATCGACATGCCTTTTGTTTTCATGATCAACAACCCCATTTAATTATTTGATATTTAGTTTTTAAGGAAATATCTTGAATTGCAATAGGTGTGCCACATTATTTTCGAGTAGTGTGGTCTGCTATGTTGTTGTAAAACTGAACAAATATGCCTTTTTGATAATTTGAATAGAAATGAGGTTGTCGGGAATGTCTACATTATTAGACATTAAATAGTTTAATTAGATTGATTCTCTGTAACTTCTCCAACAAACGGTATGGTACAAGGTGGTGGTTTGTGCTCATGTTTACAGCACGTTGTGGCACTTTTTGGAATGTCTGAGATCTATTGTTGATAGACAATGAGACTATTTCAATTTCACATTTATTAGAGTGATACTTTTCTTGACAAATGGAAGAACGTACAAGATAATTGCTTAGGGGAATATGTTTCACGTTCAGCCCCATCTCAATGGGATATTCAATGGCGATTAGCTCTCTTTGCTTGTTTTTTACCACCAAGGTTAAAGAGAAGAGCTTATGCAGCAAGTAATTATTTAAAAACTGACAAAAAACAGTTAGCTGGAATTTTAAGCTGACAATAATTACTGCAAATCACGCCTTTTTGAAATGTTCTTAAAACCTTTTGTTTGCTATAAATGCTATTAACGATGAACACAAAATGGAAAGTAATAGCAGCGGTTATGCTGCTTATCTCAATCATTTGCATAGTCTTTACTACTCTTTTGATGAAGAATTGCCGCTTGAATCTTGAAAGGCACATTAGTGAACAGGTCAATAGTGTTCAGGTTATTTCCAAAATAATTGAAAGTCAGAAGAGTGGTCAATATCGTAAACGGATAGAAAGTCTTGTTGATGTTCAAGGGTCTGAAAGTCGTGAGAACATGGTACGGGCTTTTGCACGTCAGGACCGTGTGGCTTTGCTAAGGTTTTCTCTGAAATATTTTGAAATATTAACAAAAGAAAGTATTTATTTTTCCACCTTCGGATGGGTTACACCCGATAATTACGCCTTCCTCAGAGTCCATTCTCCTTCTGATTTTGGTCAGAATGTTACTATAATGCGTCCCGATATCGTTGCCAGTAATAAGGATAGCATCCAATATGCCGGTTTTACTTCAGGCTATGAGGGTATGCAATACCGCATTGTTCAACCGGTAATGTATGATGGACAGCATATAGGTACTACTCAGTTTGGATTGAAGGACAGTTTTTTAATAGACCCTATTCAAGAAAGTTTAAAGATACCTGTGGGAATGGTTCTTCCAAATAAAGTATTTAAGTATATTAAAAATTCAAAACTACTTAATCTGCCGGGGAAAAGTCATACCATACAAGCACGTGATGTAAGTCTTTTTAAAGGAAAAGAAGAAAGTCTGGATTGGTCAAAAAAACGGCAACAAATTACATTGCAGGGGAAAGAGTACGTTATTGTAAAAGTCCTTGATCTGAAAAACTTTGCAGGTCAAGTGCAGGGAAGTTTGTTTGTTGCTCTTGATATATCAGATGGAATATCAAAAAAACGTACCCTCATGCTAAGCTCTGTCATCCTCAGTGTAATTATTCTGTTGTTATCTTTTTTGATCCTCAATACCAGCTATGGACAATTGGTACAAAAAATAATTGACCTCAACGAATCACTTGAGAAAAATAATAGACAACTTGAGGATCGTGTAATTGAGCGAACCCGAAAATTAAATAAAGAAATTGAAGAACGAAAAATAATCGAAAAAGAGCGGACAAGAGCTGAAGCAAAAGCTCAACGTTCAAAGAAAATGGAAGCAATCGGTCTTATGGCTGGCGGTGTAGCTCACGACCTTAATAATATATTATCGGGTATTGTCAGTTATCCTGAATTGATGCTCTTGAGATTGGATCATGAAAGTGAGCTTGGAAAGATGGCTGTTGCTATCAAGGATTCAGGTAAGCGTGCCGCCATGATAGTTTCTGACATGCTTACAGTGGCAAGAGGCGTTGCTACGGAAAAACGTATTACCAATCTGAATAACCTTGTACAGGAATACGTTGAGTCACCTGAGTTGGAACTTATGAAAGCCTCTCACCCTCTGATTAACTGTACTCAGGAATTTGATTTTAAACTCTTTAATATTTCATGCTCTTCGGTTCATATAAAAAAATGCATTATGAATCTTGTTAATAATGGATTTGAGGCAATCGAGGGTCAGGGAACTATACAAATTAAAACTCACAACCAGTATGTTGATAAACCGCTTGCCAGAAATCAATATATGGAAGAGGGAGAGTATGTTGTATTAACAGTTGCTGACAGTGGCGCAGGTATCAGCAAAGCTGATAGCGAACACATTTTTGAGCCATTTTATACCAAAAAGAATATGGGACGAAGTGGGACTGGGCTTGGCCTTGCAATTGTCTGGAATACAATGGATGACCATGGTGGTGCAGTTACTCTTGAAAGTGATGAAAATGGCACTGTTTTCTCATTGTATTTTCCCTGTGTCAGGGAGGATGTTGAGGTTTTGTCAGAACAGCGAGATCTGTCTGAACTGCAGGGAAAAGGTGAGTCCATTCTGGTTGTTGACGATGAGGAGCAGCAGCGTGAAATAGCAATGAAAATGTTGAAAGTACTGGGCTACAAGGTTGATTCAGTGAGCTCGGGGGAAGAGGCTATCGAATATGTCAAAGAGAAGCAGGTCGATATGTTACTGTTGGATATGATAATGGAACCCGGTATCAATGGTAGTTCAACGTATGAACAGATTTGTAAGATTTATCCAAAGCAAAAAGCTCTTATAGCCAGTGGTTTTTCAGAAACGGAAGATGTTAAGGTCGCCTATTCTCTAGGGGCAGGACTTTTTATTCATAAACCATATTCCCTGTCTCAATTGGGTATGGCTGTGAAATTGGTTTTGGAGTGAAAAACTGTTTTAAGGGGTTTCTCTTGAAATCTTTTTTTGTGCTTGAAGGGTGTGAAGGGCTTTCTATTGAGCCATGGACTATTTACATGCCTCGGTAGCTACATAATCGGATACTGATGCATGGATTAAGGGTTTCATGTCGTTGGCATAGAGGGCTTCCATGGCTTTTTTGTGTTTTTCAACAAATACTTCAGCGTCATCTTCTGTGGCCAGGTATTTAAAAGTGGATTCTTGACAATTTATAAGTCTTGAGGTGTATGTTGTTCCGAATGTACCCTTTCTAATCATCTGGATAATAGCCATACCGTTCTTCTTAGCCTTTTGGACAACGATATAAGTACCATCCGGGTCAGCAGGTACAGTGAGTAATTTGGGGTTTAATTGTTCTTTGGCGTAAGCGTCAATGGCAGCGAATGGTGTGCTGATTATTCCGATGAGTCCTGCCGTCATTATAGTTCTTTTAATAAGGTTCATGCTCTTTCTTGTACCTGGTGTATTTAAGAAATGTTCCAATAACAAAAAAAGGGTTACAACCATTTCTGATTGTAACCCTTAGTGCGTCTGGCGGAGCGGACGGGGTTCGAACCCGCGACCCCCGGCGTGACAGGCCGGTATTCTAACCAGCTGAACTACCGCTCCTTAGAAGATGAATTGAATGGTGGGCGGTACAGGGATCGAACCTGTGACCCTCGGCTTGTAAGGCCGATGCTCTCCCAGCTGAGCTAACCGCCCCCTCAATCATCGTGAACGTCTTTTTACCAAGAAGGTCATAAGGCGTCAAGCAAAAAAGATCAATGAGGGCTATTATGTGAAGACACTGTAAAGTCACCATAGACCGAGGAATGCGGCACGTCCTTGAACAGAGTCTCTCCATCTTTTAATACAAGCGATTTTTCCAGTACATGGTCAACATTGTCAAAGCAATGAATAGATAAGCTCTTTCGAATATTAGCTGGAACATCTGCGAGATTGCGTTCATTTTCTTTTGGAATTAAAACGGTTTTGACGTTACCTCTCTTGGCAGCAAGTAATTTTTCAGTGAGGCCTCCAATGGGAAGAATCCGCCCTCGTAGAGTGATTTCACCAGTCATGGCAACTTCATGATCAACAGGAAGCTTTAATATGGCAGAGACAAGAGCTGTTGCCATTGTAACACCAGCTGAGGGACCGTCCTTTGGAACTGCTCCTTCAGGCACATGAATGTGAATATCAATTTTTTGGTAAAAATCAGGAGTTAGACCAAGTCGCATTGCACGTGAACGCACATAACTAAGGGCTGCCTGGGCAGATTCCTGCATGACATCACCAAGTTTTCCGGTAACAATCATTTTTCCGTTGCCAGGCATAAGTGTTGCTTCTATTTGCAGTAATTCACCGCCGACTGAGGTCCATGCAAGTCCAGTGACAAGGCCTACTTCGTTACGATCTTCAGCAAGACCAAAACGAAACTTAGGGGTACCAAGATATTTATTAACGCCCTTAGCTGTAACCTTATATTTCTTGTTCTTCGTTTTGTTTTTTAAGCGATCTCTTGCAATTTTCCTGAAAACCGAGGCTATGGTTCGTTCGAAATTTCTAACTCCCGCTTCTCTGGTGTATCTTCTAATGATTTCAAGAGCGCCACCATCGGTAATGTTAATATCGTCTGGTTTAAAACCATTGACCTTAAGTTGTTTTGGAATCAAGTATCCATCAGCAATTTTCTTTTTCTCATCTTCTGTGTACCCGTTTAAACGGATGATTTCCATCCTGTCCTGAAGAGGTAAGGGAATACCATCAAGATTATTTGCGGTTGTTATGAAAAAGATGTCTGAGAGATCATAGTCCATGTCAAGATAATGATCGTTAAAAGCGTTGTTCTGTTCAGGGTCAAGAACTTCCAGAAGGGCAGATGAAGGATCCCCGCGAAAGTCTGTACTCATTTTATCAACTTCATCCAGGCAGAAAACAGGATTGGCAACACCCACCTTTTGCATTGCCTGGATGATTTTACCGGGCATGGCACCAACATATGTTCTTCGATGACCACGTATCTCAGCTTCATCACGAACACCACCCAGTGAAATACGGGTAAATTTACGTCCCATAGCTCGTGCAATTGATTTTGTGATTGAAGTTTTACCTACTCCGGGAGGGCCTACAAGGCAAATTATTGGTCCTTGGAGCTTTTTAACCTGCGATTGAACGGCAAGGTATTCGAGAATCCTTTCCTTTGGCTTTTCAAGTCCGTAATGATCCTCATCAAGGATGTTTTCTGCCTTATCAATATTGAGACGGTTACGGCTTTTTTTACTCCAGGGGAGTGTGAGAATGCAATCAATATAGTTTCTGACAACCGTTGTCTCAGCAGACATAGGTGGCATATTACGAAGTTTTTTCAGTTCTTTTACAGCTTTTTCACGAACTGGTTGAGGGAGTTTTTTCTTCTCAAGAGATTGCTCGAGTTCTCCAATATCATCAACACCCTCTTCGTTTTGCCCTATTTCGTTCTGGATGACTTTAACTTTTTCACCAAGGAAATAGTTACGCTGGGTTTTCCCCATACGTTTTTTTACCCTGGAATTAATATCTTTTTCAAGCTCAGCAAGTTCAAATTCACGACTGATAAATTCCAGTACTTTCTCCATACGATGTGGAATTGAATCAATTTCAAGAATGGTTTGTTTTTCAGTGGATTTCAGTGGCAGATGAGCACTGATTACATCAACCAGTTTACCGCTGTCTTCGATATTTTTAACTGACTTAAGAACTTCACGGGGAATTTTACGGTTGATACCTGCAAATTGTTCAAATTGTTTTCGTAATTTGCGTGTGAAAACTTCAGTTTCCTGAGTGGCTTCATTGGTATCTTCCCTGACATATACTTCAGCCTGCATGAATTTGTCATGGGGAAGAAAGGAGACGATCTCGGCTTTTCTTTTTCCTTCAACCAATGCCTTAATAGTGCCATCTGGTAGGCGTAGAAGCTGCATAACCACGGCAAGAGTTCCAACCTTGTATATCTGGCTTTCATCTGGATCGTCAACCTTAGAGTCCTGTTGAGCTACCAGAAGAATTTCAGTTCTTTTTTCCATGGCATCCTCTAGTGCTTGGATGGATTTACTCCTTCCAACAACCAAGGGTGCTACCATATGAGGAAATATTACGATGTCACGGAGTGACATAAGTGGGTATAAGCTTGTTTCCATAAGAGACATTTCTCACACTATATTAAATTCGTCAGTATAGACTGGATTGTCAAAATTTAACAATCCGCTATCCATTACTTTCAAGTTGTTTTTTTTCAGTAGGATTGCTGTACAAAATAACAGGATAATCCCCATCGTTAATAACCTGCTCACTTATCACGCATTCCTGCACATTATCCTTAGAGGGTAACTCATACATAACATCGAGCATCGCCTCCTCCATTACGGAACGAAGGCCACGTGCGCCAGATTTTCGTTTAAGGGCTTTCTTGGCAATGGCTGTGAGTGAGCCCTCGGTGAATCGTAGCTCAATGTCTTCGAGTTGAAAAAGGCGTTGGTATTGTTTTGTGAGTGCATTTCTTGGTTCTTTTAAAATGCGTACCAAGTCATCTTCTTCGAGCTCTTTCATGGTGGCAATAACTGGTAATCTGCCAACCAGTTCTGGAATAAGGCCAAATTTTAAAAGGTCTTCAGGTTGAATAGCTTCAAGAATTTCACCAATATTACCAGTTTCTTCGGTGATCACTTTTGCGCCGAATCCAATTGATTTCTTACCTTTTCTTCGTTTAACAACGGAGTCAAGTCCAACAAAAGCACCACCACAGACAAAGAGTACATTGGTGGTGTCAATCTTAACCAGTTCCTGTTGTGGATGTTTGCGCCCGCCTTTGGGTGGGATTGAGGCGATTGTACCCTCAATAATTTTAAGAAGAGCCTGTTGAACACCTTCGCCGGAAACGTCGCGGGTAAGTGATGCACTGTCGGTTTTTCTGGCAATCTTATCAATTTCATCAATATAGATAATACCACGCTCTGCTTTTTCAATATCGTAATCAGCAGCCTGGAGTAGATTAACGAGGATATTTTCTACATCATCACCAACATAACCGGCTTCGGTCAGGGTGGTTGCATCAGCAATACAGAAGGGAACATTTAATATTCTGGCAAGGGTCTGGGCAACGAGTGTTTTGCCACTACCAGTTGGCCCTATTAATATAACGTTGGATTTTTGCAACTCTACAGTGTCACTCGAAACAGGAGCGTCAATGCGTTTGTAATGATTATGAACAGCAACAGAAAGAACCTTTTTTGCGTAATCCTGACCTATTACATAGTCATCAAGATGCTTTTTGATTTCCATTGGTTTCAGAGAATCTATCGAACTGTCTTCTGAATCAGAAACTTCTGAACTTTCCTCGTCATTAACTATTTCGTTACATAAATCAATACATTCATCACAGATAAAAACATCTGGTCCTGCAATTAATTTTGCAACTTCACCCTGATCTTTACCGCAGAAGGAGCAGTTACAGTGAGGGTCTTTGTCTTCAATATCGTCCATTTTACTTTTCCTCGGATGGATCCAAACGTTTGCTGAGTACTTCGTCTATTATACCGTATTTTTTTGCTTCGGTGGGGCTCATGAAATTATCGCGATCAGTGTCTTTTTGAAGTTTTTTTACAGTGTGTCCTGTATGTTTCGCGAGAATCTTATTGAGGTCGTCACGCATGCGTAAGATTTCTTTTGCATGAATATCAATCTCACTGGCTTGTCCTTGATATCCGCCCATGGGCTGGTGGATCATTATTCTGGAATTTGGCAGGGCATAACGTTTTCCTTTGGCGCCGGCTGCCAGGAGCAATGCTCCCATAGATGCAGCTTGTCCCATGCAAAGGGTAACGATATCGCACTTGACATATTGCATGGTGTCATAGATTGCAAGGCCAGCAGTTACTGATCCACCGGGAGAGTTAATGTAAAAGGTAATATCTTTTTCTGGATCTTCTGCTTCCAGAAAAAGAAGCTGGGCAACAATTGAGCTTGTGACGTCGTCGCCAACTGAAGTTCCAAGAAAAATTATTCTTTCCCTTAGTAGTCTTGAGTAAATATCAAAGGAACGTTCACCGCGAGGGCTTTGTTCCACAACCATGGGTACAAGATTCATTTTACTCTCCTTCAAATAAAGACGACTGCAAAAGCCTTCTAGGCAAATGCAGTCGCATTAGTTAATACGTATGGTAAGCAGATTTTACTGCTGTGTTGTTACTCAGCACTATCTTCTTTCGGTTCTTCTTCTGCTTTGGCCTCTGCTGGTACCGCATCTACAAATGTTGCATTTTCTCTGAGAAAGGTGAGGATTTTTTCGTTGAGAATTTCATTCATAAAGGGGAGAAGGTCGTCACGACTCTGGAAGAACTCTTTAACCT
>DAOWDZ010000184.1 GCA_030638765.1 Desulfocapsa sp. | reverse complement strand
TCTCAGGATCTACATAACTTGGCATTAAACTACCTCCTCAGTTAATTTACTTTTGCGACCCGGAACCTTCCGAGCCAACTATACCTCTAAAAAAAAGAACATCAAAAAAAGTCTGGCTTTTCAATAATGCTCCACCAACATAAATTATTAGGATTCCAACAAGTTACGGGATCACAGTCCATACACGCAACTAAATGAACCATCACTCATTTTTCACCAATTTATTTTATATATTGTTGCCCAATAATTGTCAAGAGAATTCAACCGCTACTGGCCGACCTAAGAAGTATAGTCTCTTCGAGCAAACACCTCACGTGGCCTGGCTCCATCGGCTGGTCCCACCACCCCTTCTTTTTCCATCATTTCTATCATTCTTGCCGCACGATTATACCCAACCCGCAGTCTTCGTTGTACCATTGAGATGGAAGCCTGTCCTGATTCACAAACCAGATTTACTGCTTCATCATACCGTTCATCATGCTCTTCATTGCCAGATGACCCGCTTCCGTTGCCTTCATCTTCTACGGCCGCCGTTACTGACTCGTCATAGCTCGCATTCCCCTGATCTTTCAAGAATGTTACTATTGCTTCCGTTTCAGTTTCAGAAATGTAGGCACCATGTACTCGTTGCAGCCCAGAGGAACCATTTGCCAGATAGAGCATATCACCTGCACCAAGCAGGTGTTCCGCACCGGAGGTATCAAGAATGGTTCTGGAATCAATTTTTGATGAAACCTTAAAAGAGATTCGTGTCGGAAAGTTCGCCTTAATCAAACCGGTAAGCACATCAACAGATGGCCGCTGTGTCGCTAAAATCAGATGCATTCCAGCAGCTCTTGCCATCTGTGCAAGTCTTGCGATTGACGACTCCACATCTTTGGAGGCGACCATCATAAGATCTGCAAGCTCATCCACGATAATAACGATATATGGAAGTTTTTCTTCAGCGGTTTCATTATAAGAGTCAAAACTCTTCACCCTTGCAAGTTCAAGTAACTTATAGCGCCTCTCCATTTCACGAACTGCCCACATAAGTGCCCGGGATGCAAGTTTTGGTTCAACAACCACCGGATGGAGCAGATGTGGGATACCTTCATAACCTGACAATTCTATTCGTTTTGGATCAACCATCAAAAGGCGTACTTCTTCAGGAGTTGCATTATATAATATGGAGGCAATAATCGTGTTAATGGCGACACTCTTTCCTGACCCTGTGGAACCCGCGATCAAAAGATGAGGCATTTTGGCGAGATTCACAATAGAGGGAGCACCCACCACATCCAAACCAAGAACTATGGAAAGCTTATCAGTGGTATTACGATACTCCTCGGATGCTATCAAGTCTCGAATATACACAACTGATCTGTGAGGATTTGGTATCTCAATACCTAGAGCAGCCTTACCAGGAACTGACCCGACAACTCGAACCGACTGGGCTTTCAACCCAAGTGCCAGATCATCCGCAAGTCCTGCTATTTTATTAATCTTCACTCCTGCTGCGGGTGAATATTCATACGTTGTAACAACTGGTCCCGGCGAAATCCCTATTACTTTACCGGATACGCCGAAATTTTTTAATTTTTGTTCGAGTTGCTTTGAGACCTGATAATAAATTTCTTTATCCACTTCTTCTTCCTGCACAGCATTTCGTTCAAGAAGGTTTATAGGTGGTAATTTCCAGTCTCCACGAGCCACAGGTCTTGCTTCAAATTCATCATCTTCAGCAGCTTTTGCTGATTTTGCAAGTTTCCTGACAACTGGCATGCCGACGGATGGCCCTGTCGACTCAGAATGAATCTCTTTTTTAATTGTTCTCGCTGATTTTCTTTCAGTGCTATTTTGAACAACAGCTTTTGCCTGTTTTCTAGCCTCTTTTCGCACAACTCTTTTTTGGTTTCCAAAAACCAGGAGATTCTTTGTGAGACTTCCGATCTTCTTCAACATACGCCAAAAAAAACCACCAAGCTGATATGGGGAAAATTGAGTTGCCAGCATAAAAGAGACGAGAAACAAGAAACACAAAAACAAAACCGTTCCCGGACCACCAATAAGAGATTTCATTACACTGAAAATTGATTTCCCTACAATTCCTCCAGCTTCTATCGGAGCCCACTCCTTTAGAGAGAGAGAGGAAAAGAGAGCGCATGATGAAAGCACTGCTCCGGTAATCCCAACAGTTATTTGTGGTAAACGCTCAAAGGTCATCCGCGGACTGAAAAAGAGGAAGGACAGTAGAAGTAGCAGAGTAGCAAGAAGATACGCCCCCCAACCCGTGACACCTGTAAGAACCGTAGAAATCAGAATTCCCACCTCCCCTCCCCAGCTTCCGTCACTGACAAAATATGGTGAGAGAAGACTTAAAAACAGAAAAAGAGACAAAAATATCCCCAGGACCGCTGTGGCCTCCTGCTTCAAACCTGGTCGTGTTTTCTTGGTGCCTTGTGCCATTGTTGTATCACTATGAGTTCAAGAGTTAAAAGGACAAAAATTCAGAGAGATCAGAGGATGATCTAATCAGATTTACAGAAGAATACAAGATTTGAAGTAACAACAAAGAGAAAACAGATATGCACGGGATACAAAAAGGGGAATAAATAGACTATTTCACAAGCCCTGCTTCACAGCATCAAGCACTCCGTTTACAAATGATGGAGAGTCACCGGAACCGAATCGTTTTGCCACCTCAACAGCTTCATTGATGGCAACCTCCGGCGGAACATCCTTACAATGAATCATTTCATAAACAGCAATACGCAGAACATTCCGATCTGTCACGTTGATACGTTCCAGACGCCAGTTACTTGCATGTTTTGTGATGATTCCATCAACATCACTACGCGACGCATAAATCCCATTAAGAAGCTCTACAGCGTAGGGACGTGCCTTTTTTTGAACATCGTACAATGAGCAAAAATCAACAAAACGATCCGACAGATTCTGCGTAACGCCATCCTCAAACCCTTTAAAATCATCCTGAAAGAGAAACTGCAAAACAGCTTCACGAGATTTACGACGTACGCCCATGGAATTCCACAAAAATATTAATCATTCAAAAAACGGTTAAAAGCAATCATACAACACACAAATAATGCTTCGTTTCCTACTGGAGTTTGGTCATCAGGTCAGCCATCTCAATTGCAGCAATGGCAACATCTGAACCTTTATTTCCAGCTTTGGTACCTGAACGTTCAATGGCCTGCTCGATGGTTTCCGTGGTTAAGACACCAAAGATAACAGGGACTTCAGTGTCAAGCCCAACCTGAGCAGATCCCTTGGACACTTCATTCACAACAACATCAAAATGAGGAGTCGCACCTCGAATAACCACACCAAGACAGATTATTGCATCATACTTCTGAGACTTTGCCATTTTTTTAGCAACAAGAGGAATTTCAAATGCACCGGGTACCCTCACAACATCGATATCATCATCAGAGGCACCGGATCTAATCAAACTATCCATTGCACCTTCAAGAAGTTTTTCACAAATAAAGGAGTTAAAACGAGCTACAATAACCCCAAATTTCTTTCCATCCGCTTTTAAATTGCCTTCGATATAATTTGCCATATTCTTCAATATCCTTATGCTTGTTACTCTATTGGTTACTGTCCAGATTAATCATTATCCACTTCTATCAGATGCCCCATTCTGTCACGCTTGCACTCCAGATAACTCTTATTCTCGTCACTGGCCTCCATTTCAATGGGGAAACGATCAACGACTTCAATACCATAACCTTCAAGGCCAATAATCTTTTTGGGGTTATTTGTGAGCAAGCTCATTTTCCGAACACCTAAATCACGTAAGATCTGAGCACCTATGCCATAATCACGAAGATCAGCCTTGAAGCCAAGCTTGTGATTAGCCTCAACGGTATCCATTCCTCCATCCTGAAGAGTATATGCCTTCAGCTTGTTCACAAGCCCTATGCCACGCCCTTCCTGACGCATATAGAGAACGACACCAACGCCTTCCTGATCGATCATCCGCATGGCTGCATGAAGCTGATCACCACAGTCACAACGAGCCGAGCCAAAAACATCCCCGGTTAGACATTCGGAGTGAACTCTGACAAGAACCTTTTTCTCTGGGTCAACTTTTCCCTTTACAAGGGCGAGATGCTCGAAATCGTCAACATCATTTCTATAGACAACAGCGGTAAATTCGCCGGCATGCTCGGTTGGAATTCTCGCTTCGGCCGCACGATGCACAAGAACATCTTCACGCAGACGATATGCGACGAGATCAGCAATGGTACAGATCTTCAAATCATGCTCTGCTGCGAATTTTTCAAGATCAGGCATCCGGGCCATGGTGCCATCTTCTTTCATGATTTCACAAATCACTCCAGCGGGAGTAAGACCTGCAAGACGAGAAAGATCTACAGATCCTTCTGTTTGTCCAAGGCGTACAAGAACGCCACCTTCACGGGCACGAAGAGGAAAGATGTGTCCAGGGCTGATAATATCAGTGGGCTTAGCATCAGGTGCAACTGCAGCTTCAATTGTGCGTGCTCTATCTGCTGCTGAAATACCTGTGGTCACTCCTGTTGTTGCTTCAATACTGATGGTAAATCCGGTTCCGTAGGGTGATTTGTTATCTGAAACCATCATGGGAAGTTCCAGCTTATCGATCAGATCCGGACTCAAGGTCAGACAAATCAGCCCCCTTCCGTGAGTGGCCATGAAATTAACCGCCTCAGGAGTAACAGCAGAGGCTGCCATATAAAGATCACCCTCATTTTCACGATCTTCATCGTCTACGAGAATAACCATCTTACCGGCTTTAATGTCTTCTATAACTTCATCAATTGAACTAACAGCCATAACAATCAACCTATTTAATATTTTTACTTATTTATATAACGAGTATTTCATTTATTAAAAAAAACCATTTTCTGCAAGAAATGCTGGATTAATACCATTTCCGGTGCCTGATTTAGTATCGCCAGACTCTCTTGGAAGAAGCATCTTTTCCACATATTTACCTATAATATCCACTTCAATGTTCACTTCACTCCCCCTTTTAAGCACTCCGAGCGTCGTAATCATAAGGGTATGGGGAATAATAGAAACCTCAAAGCTGTCCATGGTACAACTATTTACAGTAAGACTCACCCCATTAATGGTGATGGATCCTTTTTCAATGACATATCGACCAAGTTCTTTTGGAAAACTAAAGGAAAACAGTGTGAAATCCCCCTTTGCCTGAAGATCCCGAACGGTTGCCACACAATCAACATGGCCTGAAACAATGTGTCCACCAAGACGATCAGTCAGCTGGAGGGCTCGTTCCATATTAACCTTGCCACCCACATTGATGGTGCCAAGAGTTGTGCGGGAGAGACTTTCAGGTGAAACATCAACTGTAAATTTACGTTTTTCTATATTGTAGGCAGTAAGACATACACCGTTGACAGCTATTGACTCCCCTTCTTCAGGGTTGGCAATATCAAAATCAGCCAACAGGTCAAAGGCCATACCACCACCAACATTACGCTTGGCGAGTAATTTCCCAGTTCCCTCTATTATCCCTGTAAACATTTGTTTTAAAGAGTCACTTTAAGCTTCAGCTTCAAGTTCTTTTGCTCTTGTGATGAATTTTTCAGCAATATTTTTATGCTTAAAATTATTGTGAATAGAAGCAATAGTACGATACGTATCAGCGGTTTTTGACTTATCACCCTGAGACAGATAAATGTCTGCAATGGTTTCCATGGTAGCCACAGTTCCCTGCGGATTATTATTTGCATTATGCACGTCAAGCATATCAAAGCAGATATCAAGAGCCTTATCGTTTTCATTAAGACCTCTATGAACAACAATGAGTTGCAGAGAAATGGCAAGCATACTCATCGGATCTTCAAAGCGGTCACAGATATCCCAGGCACGTTGATAATGCTCTTTTGCCTTTGCGAAATCACTCTTTCCAAGACAGACATGGCCTAACTGATTTGAAGCATTTGCAATTCCATCCTGGTGTTTTTTCTCTTCATAGGCACGTAAAACATTATGAAAAGCCACCGCAGCCTGGGTAAAGTCTTCTACTTTTAAAAACTCTATTCCATCATCATACTCTGCCTGAATAGGATCAGAGGAACGTTTTTTTTCTTCTTTCTGGCCAGCTTTCTTAATGTCAGCCAAGGGCTGTATATTTCCTATCACTTTTCAAATCTCCTTCACTTACCCTGCAGTGCAGGATAA
This sequence comes from Desulfocapsa sp., assembly GCA_030638765.1. Next base: position 48 of record DAOWDZ010000184.1, on the reverse strand, counting down.
AGCCCTTATATTTTATATTTATACTTATATTGCTATTTTTTATTCAGT
>DAOWDZ010000234.1 GCA_030638765.1 Desulfocapsa sp. | reverse complement strand
GGTTATACAGGCGACCCAATGGCAAAAAAATAAGATAGAACGGTTGCTCTTAAGTAACTTTCTTTCTCTGCAGTAAAAAAAAGCCCTCTTTAATTTTAAAGAGGGCTTTTTTCTATTTTCACTGAAACTCACTCAAGAACCACTAACGATTATTCAATATATTCTCTATTGTCCTGCCATCATCAAGTTCATGTGCGAAAATAGCCTCAAGTAAAGGGTTAACTTTTTCCATCTCCTCTTCAAGCAAAAGAAAACCAGGTAGTGGTAATGCCTTCACAACATTGGCAAGTCCTTGATCAGACATGGAAGCAGGAATAAGATCAAAATATTTCCGGTTTTCAGGAATACCGCAAAGAGCAAGTAACACATCAAGCATATTCCCAAGAAATTCCCCCTGCCCAAGATGCTCAACAATCTGCATCACCGCCGTTGAGGCCGAAAGATACTGTTCCCCAATAAGTGCTGAGCTTCCAGGCTGACATTTCGTAGTAGATGCAAAACAGCGACACGAAAAGGGTCTCACCTCATACAGAGAACAGCAATCATTTTCGAGAAAAGGGCAGAGTTCATTGCTGCCATAGGAGTCCGGTACAACGTCTTTACCTTCGATACAACTCGCAGCAAATCCATTGGTAGTAATCTCAGGTCTTTGCGTTTTGGACTTTGTCTGGAACTTTGAGGCAAACCACTCCTGTCGTCCCTGTTCACGTACATGTCGATGAATCAACTCTCCTTCAACAGATGTTATTACAACATTTTGAGTACAGCAGGTGGCGCATCCTTTTTTACAGGCAAGATCTTCAGACACCCAGTTCTCGAATTCTGCATAAATCCCGATCAGAACCTGTTCTTTCAATGGAACCATGACATACCTTCCTTTTAGATAACATCTTATTTTGAATACCTATTCACAGGTAAAGTTATTGACTTTGTCAAACGTTGCCCACTATAGTGGTTAAGGTTCTATTTGACGATGTTTTTATCTGTTTTGAGAATTCTGTAAATGACTACAGTCAATATTGATTGATATAATACACGGAGATTCCATGCCTCAAAAGAACGTTATCCCTCTACTTTTCATCTTTGTCACTCTCCCGGTTAAGACCTATTCCAATGCCCAAGTTCGTTTGTCTGGCACCTGCAACTTCTAACAAATCCGCTAGATGAGTTTCCTAAGCATACAATACGGTATAAACACCATGGTCTCAAAATCAAAATTCTTGATACTCTGTTTTGGTATTTTCCTTCTGCTTTCAGCCTGTTCTCCAGATCAAAAAGAAGAACAAACTGCCCCTCCCCCTCTTCCTCCTGTACCCGTTGAATTCATAACCGTTCAGAAAGAAAAAGTTCCTATCTGGCTTGAATACACGGGAAAGACTAAAGCCACGCAACATATCGAAATACGCGTCCGCGTGTCAGGAATACTTGAAAACATTCTCTTTGAAGATGGGGACTATGTCGAAAAAGGACAGCAACTCTTCACCATAGAAAAAGCCTCTTATCAATCAGCACTTGATCAGGCCCTTGCAGTGGTCGAACAGGACCGTGCATTACTTAAACTTGTTGTCACTGATATTCAACGGTACACACCGCTGGTTAAAAAGGACCTTGCTCCACAGGCTACCCTTGATCAGTACATGGCAAAAGCTGACGAACTGCGCGCCCGCATCAAATCTGATCAGACCGGGGTACGTGAAGCTGAACTCAGACTCAGCTACACAGACATTTTGGCGCCAAAATCCGGCCGTATAGGACGCCGACAAGTCGACATCGGGAATATTGTCGGTTACGGAGAACAAACACTACTGACCACCATCATTTTTGATGATCCCATGTATGCCTACTTCAACCCCAGTGAAGAAGAATTCCAGATAATGCGTCAACATAAGTCTGTAGACCTGATGCCTGCAAAAGTCCGTGTTCCTGACAACAAAACCAATCTCGTAAAACGACAGGCATTCAACGGAAAGGTAACTTTTGGAGATAACCGTGTAGACAATATGACTGGTACCATTACCATGCGTGCCATTGTTGACAATAATAAACACGATCTTCTCGAAGGAACTTTTGTCTATGTAAATGTTTTCGTCTCTGACCAGGTTGCGTTCACCATGGTTCCTCCTGGCATTGTCATGGAAGACCAGCGTGGCAGTTTTGTATACACCATTGGCAAAGACAACAAAGCCAAGCGAACAGACGTGAAACGAGGTTTTGAATCAAGGTTCTACCTCCAGCTCGCAGAAGGGCTTGACGATGGAAGCCGGGTGATAGTCACAGGGTTACAAAAGATCAGTGAAGGCCGTAACATTGTCCCCACAGATGTCACAAATACAAAGAGTGTATTAGCTGTTATGAGGCAGCAAAAAATGACTGTAACGGAGTAAATATGTTATCCGTATTTTTCATAAAACGCCCCATATTTGCAATGGTCATTGCTCTCATGACCATAATTGCCGGTGCTGTCTGTATTGTTATTCTCCCCATTCAGGAATACCCTGATGTCAGTCCCCCAACCGTTGTTGTATCAGCAAACTATACTGGAGCAAATGCCTATACGGTAGAAGAAACAGTCACCCGTCCACTTGAAAACCAGATCAACGGTGTCAACGGCATGATATATATGGAATCATCATCCTCAAGCTCGGGTTCTTCCACCATCACTGTATATTTTGAGCCAGGGTATGATCTTGATATTGCAACCGTTGACATTCAAAACAAGGTTTCAATGGCCACAGCACAACTCCCGGCAGAAGTCAAACAACAGGGTGTTATTGTAGACAAAAAATCACCATCGCTTGTCTGCCTTGTGGCACTCACAGGAGATGAACGCTACGATGATAAATTCCTGAGTAACTTTGTCAATATCAACATCCTTGATGAAATACGACGTATCCCAGGTGTTGGTAGTGCCAGTAATATGGGGGAAAAAAAGTATTCCATACGGATCTGGATGAATCCTGATCGCATAAAATCACTTGGCCTCAGCCCCAACGACATCATTAAATCGATCCAATCTCAAAACAAACAGGCCGCCATAGGCCGATTAGGAGCTCCCCCAACTTTTAAAAACCAACAGGTTCAATTTGTCCTTACCTCGAAAGGAAGGCTTTCCCAGGTGAGAGAATTTGAACAGATCATTGTTAAGTTCAAAGATGATGGCACACTGGTATACCTCAAAGACGTTGCCACCATTGAGCTTGGCTCTGAAAATTATGACTGGAGTGCACTTGTAAACACAAAACAGGCTGCGCTCATTGGTATCAATCAACTACCAGGATCCAATTCTTTACAGATTAAAGAAGCAATTGTCAAAAGAATGGACGAACTGCAAACACGTTTCCCCGATGGGGTTAACTACTCAATCCCCTATGACACCACACTTTTCGTTAAGGTTGCAATCAATAATGTTATAGAAACACTGATTGTTGCTGTGGTTCTGGTGGTGCTCACCATTTTGTTATTTTTAGGATCACTTCGTCCCACCATCATTGCCGTCATCGCAATTCCGGTATCTCTTATCGGAACCTTTGCAGCGTTACAAGGCGCTGGGTTTTCCATCAATTTCCTTACCCTTTTTGGCCTTATCCTTGCTATTGGTATAGTAGTCGATGACGTTATTCTGGTTGTGGAGAATGTGGAAAGAATTTCAAATGATGAACCGAACCTTACAATCCCACAGGTTGTTAAAAAAACGATGCTCCAACTCATCGGACCTATTATTGCCACCACCCTTGTTCTTGTTGCCGTTTTTGTACCAGTTTCCTTTATGCCGGGCCTCACAGGATCTATCTACCAGCAATTCGCACTCACTATCTGTTTTGCAGTGCTCATATCTTCAGTTAACTCACTATCTCTTTCGCCTGCCCTCGCTGCTATTTTAATTAAGAAAAAAATAGCCGGACAAAAAAAGTTCATAGTTTTTAGACTATTCGATACATTCTTCAACAAAACAACCGAGATATACTGTGCCATCGTAAACTTTCTTATTAAAATACGATACTTGGTCATGCTGCTGTTTTTTGGCCTTCTCTTTTCCACGTACTATCTTTTCACCATTATCCCTTCAGGCTTTATTCCAGAAGAAGACAAAGGGGCATTAATGGTCATGTTTAATCTCAAGCCAGGGTCTTCCATCGAGAAAACTTCTGCCGTTCGAAAAGATTTTGAAGAACTCATTTTAAACATCCCAGGAATCAAAGATCTCGTCATCATAGAAGGTTATAATATTCTGACATCAAGCATCGACTCCTCTTCAGGTGCAGGATTCATCACCCTCACACCATGGGACGAACGAACAACTCCAGAACTTCAGATTGATGCCATAATAAAAGCCATAAACCGTAAAGGACAATCCGTCACAGAAGCAAATATAATGGCTTTTAATGTCCCTGGTATTCCAGGACTTGGCACGGTTGGAGGCTTTGATTTCAGACTTCAGGATTACCTTTCCGGTGATCTTGGAACATTTGTAAATTATTCAAGACAGCTCATTACTGCTGCCAATAAAGATCCCCGTATAGCAATGGCCTACACGACATATGACCCCAATTATCCGATGCTTGAAATCGCTGTTGACCGCAAAAAGGCAGCGGCACTTGGTGTGGATATAGCTGAAATATACTCAACTATGAAGGCCTATTTTGGATCATCCTATGTCAACGATTTTTCAAAATACGGTAAAGTTTACAAAGTTTTTATACAGGCAGATAAACAGTTCAGGAGTCAGGTAAACGACATAGACAAGCTTTTTGTCAAAAACTACAAAGGGAACATGGTTCCGCTTGCAACTCTGGTAAGTGTCCAGTTCAAAACCGGCCCGCAGAACCTGACTCATTACAATATGTACCGCTCCATCACCATCAATGGTAGTGCCGCCCCTGGATACAGCTCAGGACAGGCGATGGCTGCCATGGGTGAAATTTCAAAACAGGTACTACCAGCCACAAAAACATTTGGTTTTGACTGGTCCGGTATGTCCTACCAGGAACTTCTTGCCGGAAACATGACCATCTATGTGTTCACTTTTGCAATTCTAACAGTCTACCTGTTTCTTTGTGCCCAGTTTGAAAGCTGGGTCCTTCCCATTATGATTCTACTCCCGGTTCCACTTGTCATGCTGGGTGCACTCGTTGCTCAATTACTCACCGGCATCGAAAACAATCTCTTTGCTCAAGTTGGACTAATTCTGCTCATTGGCATGTCCACCAAAAATGCCATTCTTATCATTGAATTCTGCAAAGAGCAGAGAGAATCGGGAATGTCTATAATTGAATCAGCATCGAGTGCCGCACGTTTACGATTCAGACCCATCATGATGACAATAATTTCCTTCCTGCTGGGTACACTACCTCTGGCTCTTGCAACTGGAGCTGGAGCTGTCAGTATGCGATCTATTGGTGTTGTGATCGTTGGCGGCATGATTGCAGCGACCTTTGTCTCAACATTGCTTGTACCTGTTATTTATGTCCTCATAGAAACACTTCGTGAAAAATTTGTAAGCGTTGAGGAAGAATTACGAAATCGTGAAATGATCTAAATATTCAACAGACAATATTGGTAATATTATGCAGCTTTCATTCAAAATATTCTCTTTTGTTATCCTTTTTTGCACCATTGGGTTTACAGCTCATTCAGAAGACAACACTGTCAACAAGGCCCATATCATTGGCCTTGAACAGTTTATCAAAATTGCCATCCTTCACAATCCGGAAATTGATGATGCCCGTAATCAGGTGCAGGCAGCTGAAGGAAGAAGTACTCAGGCAGCAAGTGCTTATCTGCCACAACTTTCAGCTTCAACCCAAGCGGCACTGGTTCACATTGACGGACTTGCCCCCACTGATGAAGATAGCGTCTTATCAGGAACACTCAGTGGCAATCAGCTTATCTTTGATTTTGGCAAAACCACAGGTTCCATTTCAACTGCCGGAAAACAGGTCGAATCAGCCCGTGCCTACTTAAATTCGGTTACAACAGATCTTGTCTATTCCGTTAAAGCGTCCTACTTCGATATTCACTCAAAACATTACCTTATTCAGGTGGCCACTGAACAAGTCCACTCCTATGAAAAACATCACGAACGAGCCGTGGAATATTATAAAGCCGGAGTTAAATCTAAAATTGATGTGACAAATGCAGAAGTTGAACTTGCAAATTCAAACCTATTACTCCTGCAAAGCGAATTTGCTTTTAAATCCGCCAGAGTGAATCTGGAAAAAATAATCGGTACAAAGCCAAACAATGGAAACTATACTATAAAAAAAGAAAGTCATCAGCTGGCAGAATTCAATAATCTTCTTGCAAAAATCCCGGGGACCCTTGAAGAGTTATTACAAAGGGCATCTCTTCAACGTCCTGATCTTATCCAGGCACAAAAGGATATTGAAGCATCAGAATTCAGGCTTACATCAGCACGTGGTGGCTACTGGCCTGCAATTGGAGTTAACGGTACATATAACACCTACGAAACAGATCTTTCCACATTTCAGAACCAATGGCAGCTCAGTGTTGGCCTGAACTGGGATTTTTTTTCAGGCCTTCGTACCGATGGAGAAGTAGCCGAAGCTAAATCAAACCTTAGAAGTTCCCAGGCACGAATGCATACCATCAAGCTCATGACTATTCAGCAGGTTACAGACAGTTATCACCTCGCCCAGGAAAAACATAAATCAGTTTTTCTGGCTGACAAAATCCTCAAACTTGCCGGCGAGAACCTCTCTCTTGCGGATGGCCGTTATAAATCCGGCCTTGGGGACTTAATAGAATTTAATGATGCTCAGTTGCGTTTCACCAAAGCAAAGAGTAATCTCATAACAACATTCTTTGACTATAATACATCACTTGCAAGCCTTGAAAAGGCCGTGGGTCATTTTCCAAACATGTCCCTTTCCGCTAAAAGCCCTACAAAAACAATTCACCCATAATGGTCATGAAAAAACACATTCAGCATCTTTTGCTTCTCTGCTTTGTCCTTTCTATAAGCCTTCTTTGGCAACCAGTTAACCTTTTCGCAGAACAGCCCAGCCCTGCCAATCTAACTTTGGATGCTCTGGCACCAGAACAGATCGATTCTGTTCTTGCTAAAATGAGTGACGAACAGGTTCGCAGCCTGCTGATAACAGAGCTCACGAATACGCTAAACACAACTTCGGGCAATCTAAAAGACAGTACTGGTATCGTCAAAAATGTTTCACAATGGCTTCATCTATTAGATGAACCAGAAGACAAAAATGTCACATCAAAAGGCTTACTGAGCAGTCTTACTCAAATACCTGGCGATTATATTCGCATTGCAAGAAAAATAGGAAATGGCAGTTTAGGAAATTTTCTACTTACACTATTTTCACTTGTTTTCATATTTGGCGCCGCCTGGGGTGTGGAAATTTTCATCCGCCGTTTCTCAGATAAATTCAGAAAACAGTTTCAGGAAAAAGCAATTCCATCACTTGATGGTTCAATGCGCTTTATTGCAGGGATCATGTTTGCCGTACCCTCATTAATACACATCTCTATTTTCACGGCATCCTCTTTTCTCTTCTTTCTTCTGACGCCGATCAGTGACTACCCACCGGTACGATATCTTTTTCTTTCACTATTTTTTGTAATCATTTTCTATCGTCTGCTTTTTCGCATTTCAACAATATTCTTCTCACCAAAAAATGCTGCCCTTCGGGTTATTCAGATCGACGACCAAACCGCGGCAACGGTTCATAAAGGAATTGTAAACCTCTGCTCATTTATCTTCACAGTTATCCTCTTTATTGCCCTGCAACGTGAACTTGGATTTGACAGAATGTCCATTCAGATAACCGCAATATTCTTCGGAACTCTTCTTATCCTTTCGATTATGTTAATGATCAAACGGAGTCGTTCTTACGTAAGAGATCATATTCTGAAAAACAGTGATCTGCACAAAACAAGAAACTGGATTGTTGAACAGTTCGCCCAATTCTGGCATGTTCCCATAACCCTCTATTTCCTGATCATCTGGATTATAATGGTTGGAGACCAGCTTTCAGGCATTCAGCGTGCTAACTCTGCATTTATTTTAAGCCTATTATTCCTGCCGCTCTTCATCATCTTTAATAGCCTTGGTCAATGGGTCGTCAGAGTTTCAATTCATACACTGGGGATTTACGACCATGACGAAAAAGAATCAGTTGATGATGACCAAAAGAAAAAAATTCTTCTGAAAAAAGAGAAAGAACGAAAACTCTACGTGACAACATCTCGTATAATGAGCCTTTCAATATTCTCAGCATTAATAGTCTGGGCTCTCAGTCTCTGGAATATCGACATCCCCTACGCAAGCAACATAACAAGTGCAGTTTTTGAATCAATCATAGCACTCGCACTTGGGTTAACCGTTTGGAAATTTTCCTCAACCTATATTGAGCAAAAGATATTGGACGACACGCCGACTCACAAAAAGAAAGAAACAAATGACGACGAATGGGGAGGTGCAGCCACACGTGGACGAAGCTTTACACTACTCCCGATGCTCCGCAAACTCATTGCTTCCACCTTACTGGTGATGGTAACTATGGTTATCCTTTCTGCAATAGGTGTTGACATTGGCCCACTCTTAGCCGGTGCCGGTGTTGTCGGTCTTGCCGTTGGATTTGGCGCCCAAAAAATGGTGAGTGATATTTTTTCTGGTTTTTTCTACCTGCTCGACGATGCCTTCAGAGTTGGCGAATATATTCAAGCTGGATCGGTTTCAGGAGCCGTAGAATCCATTACTCTTCGTAATGTCATGCTTCGGCATCATCGTGGAATGCTACAGATAGTACCTCACAGCGAACTTGGCTCCATCACCAACTTTATGCGAGGCGGAATCGTTGTCAAATTCAATCTGGAATTTGACTATGATGCCGATGTTGACAAGATTCGTAAAGTGATCAAAAAAGTTGGCCAGGCAATGCTTAATGAAGATGAATTCAGAAATGATTTCATACAGCCTATTAAATCAGCAGGTGTCAAAGAGATTACAGGGTCCGTAATGGTCATTCGGGTCAAATTCAAGGCTCAATCCGGGACTCAATTTGTTATCAAACGAGAAGCCTATCGCAGAATATCTGAAGCGCTCACCACCAAAGGTATAAATTATGCCCATCGTAAAGTCATTGTTGAACTTCCCGATCAGGTGAAGAATACTCTTACCGATGAAAGCAGAAAGACTCTTGAAGCTGGTGCTGCTGCCGCTCTTTTACAGCAGGAAGAGGAAAACAAGAAGAAAACAGAATAGTAACAAACTATGAAATTTTTCGAACCTGAATCGTTTCTATAACTGATGTCAAACAAGGAGCCATACAATGAATCCTGAACAAGCCACCCCCAGCAGCAAACAGGAAGACATCAATGAAATCAAACGTGCTTTTGCCTATAATATTTTCTATAAGCAAGGTGTTACTATTCGTCGAGCGAGCTTAAACGACTACTACCTCGCAGTCTCGCAAACATTAAGAGACAAAATGCAACACCTCTTTATCAATTCTGCAGAAGCACTGCTTGATAAAGAATCCAAAATAGTCTGTTACTTATCGGCCGAATTTCTCATGGGCCCCCACCTGCACAACAATCTCGTCAACCTTGGACTCTACGATGACTTTAACCAAGCCGCTACAGAAAGTGGTCTTAATCTTAAGGAAATTATTGACCATGAAGAAGAGCCCGGACTTGGCAATGGTGGCCTGGGAAGACTTGCTGCCTGCTATCTTGACTCTTTAGCTTCACTGCAAATCCCTGCAATCGGCTATGGTATTCGTTACGAATATGGCATGTTTGACCAGGAAATAGAGAATGGCTGGCAAAAGGAAATCAGTGACAGATGGCTTCATGCAGGTAACCCCTGGGAGATCAAAAAATCAGATTTAGCCTGTAGTGTTGGATTTGGCGGTTTCACTGAAATTTACCATGGCGAATTCAGTACAAGAAGAATGCGCTGGAGACCTGCAAGAGTTGTTACCGGCGTCCCCTACGATACACCGATTCCCGGTTACAAAGTGAACAACGTCAACCTGCTGCGTCTCTGGAGTGCAGAAGCCAACGCATCCTTTGATTTTGAAGACTTCAACACAGGCGACTATTACGGCGCTGTTGAAGATAAAATCACTGCAGAAACCATCACAAAAGTCCTCTATCCCAATGACGAACAGTTTCGTGGTAAACAGTTACGGCTTGAGCAGCAGTTCTTTTTTGTTTCCTGCTCCCTTCAGGATATGATCCGCACCCACCTCTTCACCCATAAAACATTGGATAATTTCCATGAAGGTTTCACCGTTCAGCTCAACGATACCCACCCTTCCATTGCAGTTCCTGAACTAATGCGACTACTCGTTGATGAACACCACTATGACTGGGACAAAGCATGGAAAATTTCTCACCAGACTCTCTGCTACACCAACCATACCCTCCTGCCTGAAGCCATGGAAAAATGGGAACTCTCTCTGTTCAAAGAACTTCTTCCGAGACACCTTGAAATCATTTACGAAATAAACTCCCGCTTTCTTGATCAGGTACGGATGAAATTTCCTGGTGACGATGCTCGTATTAATCGAATGTCCATCATTGATGAATCCGGCCCCAAATATATCCGTATGGCCAACCTTGCCTGCGTCGGCTCTAAAGCAATTAATGGTGTTGCTGCCATGCATACCGACCTGTTACGTAAACATACCTTATCAGACTGGAACACCATGTATCCTGGTAAAATACGTAATGTTACCAATGGTGTCACCCCAAGACGCTGGATAGCTGTCAGTAATCCACGCCTCACACGTCTGATCACCGATGCCATTGGTGAAAAATGGCTCACTAATCTTAATGAACTGCAAGGCCTAGCTCATATTGCTGATGATTCTGCTTTTCAGGAATCCTGGATTGACGTCAAAGAAAAAAACAAGACAGATTTTGCTGCCATTATCAAACAGCAGCAGAACATCATTGTTGATCCGACATCAATGTTTGATGTACAGGTAAAACGGATCCATGAATATAAACGCCAGCACCTTAACGTTCTTCACATTGTCACCCTCTATAACCGAATAAAAGAAAATCCGAACGTCAACATCACACCCCGTCTCTTTGTCTTTGGCGGGAAAGCTGCGCCTGGCTATTTTATGGCCAAACGAATGATTAAATTTATCACTTCCGTGGCTCATGTTGTAAATAATGATCCGGACGTACGAGATCGACTCAAAGTATTCTTTATCCCCAATTATAATGTTAAAATCGGTCACTCTGTCTATCCTATGACTGATCTTTCAGAACAAATTTCTCTTGCTGGAAAGGAAGCATCCGGCACTGGAAACATGAAATTCTCCATGAATGGCGCCCTCACCATAGGAACACTTGATGGGGCAAATGTAGAAATTCGCGAAGAAGTTGGTGAAAAAAACTTCTTTCTTTTTGGGCTCACTGTTGAAGAAGTGATGGAGCGGCAATCGAATGGATACCATCCCATGGACTATTATCACGGAAATGAAACCCTTAAAAAGTGTATTGACCTTATAGCTAATGGACATTTCTCACATGGCGACAGAGACCTTTTCAAACCCGTCATTGATTCCCTGCTTTACGATGATCAGTATATGCTTTTTGCAGATTATCAGGCATATATAGATACTCAGGACACCGTTTCTACAATGTTTCTAGATAAAAATAAATGGGCCAGGATGTCCATTTTAAATACCTGCCGTATGGGAAAGTTTTCGTCAGATCGATCCATTACCGATTACAGCAGAAAAATCTGGGACGTAAAGCCCTTCCCTGTGAAACTCAAATGGCAGACACTTCCCGAGGATGGTGTTCTATTCAGTGCATCAAAAAACGATTCAGAGTTATAAATTGAGGCCAAAACAATCTACATACAGCAGACCTCCAGAAAACTCAAAACCTGAACAGATCATTTAGCATTTTGCCGTCTCTTTTTTTTCTACCTATCTGATTTTTTTTCATTCCTCTGGCGATTGCTATATCATTAGATCATCCTTTAATCGTTAAGAAGCCATCTCTTTTCCTTTGACTTATCCTGATAAAAACACATAAAATAAACAAAGTGTACGGTAAATTTTCCTATATCTCAGCACACAATTTTTGTTAACTACAATGACCAACTCTCGATCCATCACCATCACGAATCTAAACTTGACGATTTCCTTCCAGCCAGCATACAGCCTGCTGAATAATTTTTTACTACATGACGTTCCTATTCACACAACATGTGGAGGTCACGCTAACTGTGGGTGCTGCCGTATGAAAATCCAGAATGGCCAAAAAGGACTGACTCAACCAAATGAAAGAGAGATAAAACGCCTGGGTAAGGATCTAATTTCACAGGGCTGGCGACTTTCATGTCAAACACACAGTCTGCACGACCTTGTTGTCCACATACCAACAAGTACTGAATTAAATCCTAGCTGCTCAAAACAACACTAATTAATAGCGGCATTTCACAGGTACAGGCAAGTGCCGACAATCTGAATAAATTATCTGAGACAATGTCTCATTTTATAAACTCTTTTTATTAATTCATGCAAAAACTGCTGACAAAAAAAACAATCCCTTACCATAAGCGAGTTACTCC
>DAOWDZ010000217.1 GCA_030638765.1 Desulfocapsa sp. | reverse complement strand
CTCTCCCTGACGTTGGTTTTCATTCACGTCTTCTACTCAGAAAACCGTTAAAAAAAATAAGATATCTTTTTCTTCCAGACATGCACTATACTTTCATAGATTTTCAACGACTATAATGAAGGTTTACTTGAAATAAAACCAGCCCCCCTCCTATGAAAGAGAAAATTCCGAACCCGTTTTCCGATAATAACTGTTTCTTTTGCGGCTGTAACAATAGTGAAGGCTTACAGCTTACATTTTATTGGGATAAAATAGAAAAGAAAGCATATGCAGAATATCTGCCTGCGAAACATTTTGCAGGTCAGGGCAACATACTGCATGGAGGGATACAAATGGGTCTTCTTGATGAAATCATGGGTTGGACAAGCTATGCCTTCACTCAGCAAATGGCTGTCACCTCAAACCTGAATATTGACTTCTTACGGCCAGTCTATATTTGTGGAGAGACTCTATCCATTACATGTCATGTAACATCACAAATTGGTGCGAAAGTAAATATGGAGGCAACGCTCTCTCATAATGGCGATATCTGCACCACAGCCACAGGAACTTTCCACATCCTATCTGCCAGCAAATATAAGAATTTGATCCAGAAAACATGAACAACCAAGGAAAAAACAATATGTTGCGTGTGGAAAACAAAAAGCTTTGCAAAGTACGAACAATCACGACATTCATATCCCTGAAAAAAGAGCAACAAAGCTGGGAGCAGGAAATACGTAAAGCCTCACAATTTTGCTCTATTCTCTCTGAATCATTCACAGAAAATGGCTATGTTGTTCAATCTGTGAGAATTGTAACCAATCCCTTTGGTGACTATCTAAACACTGAAACCTTAGAAAGTGCCAGAGAAGATCTCCTCTACCTCAGCAAGCTGCTCACCTCTTCCGACACATCAGGGCGGCGAGTACGGTTTGCAATAGGTGAAGCCAGGACAGAGAATGAAATTGCCATTCTACCTGAACTTATTAAAGAATTCGGTGACCTTTGCAATATATGCGTCAATGTCGGCATGGACAAAAATGGCATACTGGACAACGAATTAATTCTGTGCTCCGCAAAGGCAGTAACGGAGATAAGTAAAATCACACCAAGAGGTGAAGGGAACTTTAACTTTACAGTAAACTTTAACTGTGATCCGCTTATTCCATACTTTCCTGCCAGTTATCATAGCAAAGAACTGGGACGGTGTTTTGTTATCGGACTTGAAACACCGGATCTTCTCGTTGAGACCCTTAAGGCATTCAACAAAAGCAGTCCGTCTCTTCAGCATAACGAATTATATAAAAAATATTATGAGGTATTGCACACAGCACTGCAATATTTTGTAACTGATTTAAAACTGGTAATAGACAATACAGACCTTGATAAAGATTTTGTCTTTTCCGGCTTTGACAGCTCGGCAGCTCCTTCCAAAAATTGTTCGAGTATGGTTGAGGTATATGAACAGATGGGTGTCGAATATTTTGGTGCCTCAGGAACCGTAGAGGCATCATCTCTGTTAACAAAGGTCTTTAAATCAATCAAGGATGTTGAGCTTGTCGGTTTTTCCGGGCTGATGCTTGCCCTTACAGAAGATACTGGTCTTGCCCGGGGAACCATTGACTCAAACTTCGATATTCGCGCTCTATTGACCTATAGTTCTGTTTGCGGCATAGGCCTTGATACGGTGCCAATTCCTGGTGATACTACAATTGAAAAAATTGCTGCACTCATGCGAGATACAGGAGCAATGGCCCACCGCTTGAACAAACCATTAACGGTTCGTCTGTTTCCCGTTCCTGGGCTAAAGGCTGGAGAGTTAACACATTTTGAAAGTGATGACCTTTGCAATTGCGCAGTACTGGCGGTACCATAACCAGTAATATTCAAAACAAATGAATCTATTTGCTTATTACGCTTTTCCCTATTATGCATACAGTTCATCATTGATGCGTCATCTGGACAACTGCTAGACTGGCCAAATATCCAGACATAACTCTGATCACAATTCATTTCAAGCCGGAGCTACCATGTTCTTTAGAATCATTGCCTTCCTCGTTGGACTTATTGCTGTTGTTACAGGAGTGCGTAATTATGACAGTGACGTATCTTCTGCAGCTCTCCCCATAATTTTAGGTGGCCTGGTAATGTTAATTGGAATCTTCAATCTGGTTCCTCAATTCAAAAGATGTGTCTCCTGCAAGAAAAAAATCCCACAAAAAACTGCAACCTGCCCTTTCTGTAAAAAAGATCAGCCAGCCATAAATCAATAACAATCAAAATTCATTATTGTACAACTGATTTTTATCATTTGAGCCTTGCCCCCTCTCCAACCAGAAAATACCACCCAATATTAACACCTTAACAACAAGCACCTGTTAACAATCAGATGCCGTCCAATTATTTTTCTGTTATAAGAAAGAGACAGCACCCCCTTGGCCC
The DNA here is from genome assembly GCA_030638765.1 of Desulfocapsa sp. Next base: position 859 of record DAOWDZ010000217.1, on the reverse strand, counting down.
CTAAATAATTAGGCACAGTTGACCGAAAAGAAAAAGAAAAAGATGAAAAATGTGTTATTCGCGAGACAATTATGCAATTCTTTATCAAACACAAAAAAGACCAATAGATGCAATTCTGTAACGACTGCGGTGGGGTTCTCAATCTTTTTGGAAACAACACTTCGAAACTCTGTTCATCATGTATCCAGGAAAAAAAGAGGATAGAACCGCCTTCACCGCAGCCCATACAGGAGCCCAAAAAACCGCTTACAAAATTTGACCTCGCCGACGCCATCCTCACAATTAAGGACGGAAAAATAATACTGCGCTCAAAAGAGGGCTGGCAATTATGGGCAGCACCGGGTGAAAGTGAAACTACGCTTGAATCAATGTTAAAATCGGCAGAGTTAATTTATGGAATCCGAAATAAACGAAAAAAGAAATCTTAAGATCAATCAAGAAAATTCAACATAACCAACCAGCGATATGTCAGTCACAATTTCCATAGGATCCGGCAAAGGAGGTACAGGCAAAACAATGCTGCTTTGCAACCTTGCCTTTCTTCTTGCAAAAAATGGGAAGAAAGTGTGTCTTATTGATCTTGATATTGGCGGTGCTGATGCACATCTCCTCTTTGGCCTACTCGAACCAAAACATTCACTTACGGATTTTTTGAGTCGTAAAGTTGATTCCCTTGAAGATGTCGCTCAAACACTGTACGCGTTCAATGGACTACAGATTATCCCGGGCACTGGAAACACCCTGCAAACGGCCAACATGAGCTTTCAAGAGAAGCAGCGACTCCTCCGCGGAATATCAGAACTCGATGCCGATGTTGTCCTCATAGATGTCGGAGCAGGATCCAGCTATCATTCACTGG
>DAOWDZ010000163.1 GCA_030638765.1 Desulfocapsa sp. | reverse complement strand
TTTAAGTCCCTTGCGTCTACCAGTTCCGCCATTCGGGCATGCCCCTTCTTTACCATAGAGCTGATTTGTTTGTCAATTGGAGAATGCTGACTTTCTCAGGTTCTCCTAGTGTTACGAACTGTTATTGCATTGCTAATTCCTGAAAATTGCATGGTTATGCAAGCCATTCCTCGGCATCCTGCAAATTCATAAAAACCTGGACAGAATATGGCAAGAGATAGGCCTGCTCCACCCAGAAGTCTGCCATTGCTTTCGTAAAGCCAGATGAAATCACAATAGCAGTTTTAACTCTCGAAGATGTTTTTGGATATCTGACCATGACATCATTGACAACCCTTTCCAGTTGATCATGCTTTATAAGCAGTGTACATTTTGAAAAATCCCAAATATCATTCATACCCTGGTAATCATCTCTTGACAACTCATCCTCTACTGCATTCTTAATTTCTTGATATGTTATTTCACCTTCAAATGCTACGAGCAGGTATCCTGATTTTTTATTGATGCTATGCATAATTTACCCTTGCACATCGTACTTGAATGTTTGTTAGGTGCATTCTATTCCCTCTAGGAATTCTACAATTTCTGTAATTGACTCTTTAATATTCAAGAAATCAATTGCTTTATCAAATTCGTAAAATATTTCAACTTTCCTTCCACCCTCATTGGCAAACATTTCAAACGCTCGTGCCATTCCATAGTGGAATTCCTCTGATACCAATATGGCTAGCTTCCCGCCAATAACACGATTTTGTCTAGCATCAAGTTTGCCACATTCAGCACACATTTGTACCGTGAAGTTGGTAGTCGATGATACATCTCTGCAATCACATAACTCCATTATGCCTTTTCTTTCCTTAGCTTCTTGATTGTATGCCAGCATGTGTTCCAGAAATCCATCGTCATCTATTTCTGAACTGATTCTTACATAGACAAAATCACTGCTTTCTTTATAAAATCGTTCAAACATACATTCACTCCTTCACAGCAAACTATTGATCACCAAGACTCCTTTTGACACATTGTAACACATCGCTGCGTACGAGAAAAGACTGCTCTTATACATTAGAATATATTTTTTACAAGGTCATATGGTTGCAACAAACAAACCCAATGACACTATCAATACAGAAAGGATATGTGGGGTTATATTGTTTTTATCGCTAATAAATGCATTAGCCAGCAGCATTATTTGAATCTTTTTTGACAATTATTTGACAAGTCTTAGAAACTATAGTTATCAGATTTGGCAGGAAGCAGACAATTAGACCTGCCATAAATTTGGACTGATAAGAAAAGGTTGACCAAAACCATAGGAATGGAAGCCAGAAACAAGGCTACAAGAACGGAAGAAGTATTCGGCTTAGATGTTTCCGCAATCTGGAAAGTATCAAATCAAATCTAAACTTTTAGACTCCAACCTAGAGCTGATTGTTTTGCCAACTTGAGAAAATTTCATACTCAACAATGGTACCTAAAATAGCATGGACGCATCTCGGACAATGTCTTTCATTTCACGTACAGCCTGATCAAGGCCAACAAAAATGGCACGAGCTATAATTGCATGTCCGATTGAAAGTTCCTCGATGGTATCAAGGCTTGCTATCCTTGCGGTCGTCTGATAATCGAGGCCATGTCCTGCATTTACTCTCAGCCCCATCTGGTAGGCCTCTTCAGCAGCAGCCACAATCAGCTGATACTCTTTTTCTCGTTCAACCTCACTTGACGCATCACAATAACACCCTGTGTGCAGCTCTACATAGGTAGCACCAATTGCATGTGCAGCTTTTACCTGCTTAACTTCAGGATCGATAAAAAGGGACACAGGTATTCCTGCCTTGTCCATCCGGTTAATGGTTTTGGCAAGTTTTTTCTTCTGCCCTGACACATCAAGACCACCTTCTGTTGTGAGCTCTTGCCGTTTTTCAGGAACAAGTGTCACCATATCGGGTTTGATATCAAGGGCGATATTTATGATTTCTTTATTAGCCCCCATCTCAAGGTTCATTCTTGTTTTAATAGTTTCCCGAAGCAGGCGAATGTCCCGATCATTGACGTGTCTTCTGTCTTCTCGCAGATGAACAACGATGCCTGCAGCTCCAGCCAACTCGCAAATAGCAGCTGCTGCAACAGGATCAGGTTCGGCAATACCGCGTGCATTACGTACAGTTGCGACATGATCAATATTGATTGCTAAATGGGTCATTTGACTACTCCTGGAATTTTGTAATTGTTTAATAAGTTTCTTTTCAAGCTCCCACATAGCATGAGCCTCATCATCAGATCTCTCATGATCATGGCCAAGAAGATGTAGTAAACCATGTGTCAGCAACCATGTCAGGCGATCATGCAGTGAAACGCCAAGTTCCTGTGCTTCTTTCTGAGCCGTATCAATGGAAATAATAATGTCGCCAAGTTCTTTTACAGGTATGAAACTCTTTAGAGTAAAAGGATCACTTTCTTCTGAAAATGGAAAGGACAAAACATTTGTTGCCCCCTGTTTATCTCGGTAATGACTATTCAGCCAACTGATTTCCTCATCGTCGACCAACAGGACAGAGACGTCATAATCAGCAACATGAAGTTTTCGTAAAAGCCATAAAGCTCGCCTTTGTAGAAGTTTGACACTGACTCTGGGTCCTGACAAATCATAATTACGAGTAAAATGAACACCCATAATATGGTTACCTATTTACCATTTGAATTAGTTTCATAGGCACCAATAATTTTTTGAACCAGTGGATGACGAACCACATCATGTTTTGTGAAGTTACAAAATTTTATTTCTTCGATCTTTCCCAAGATATTTTTTGCATGAAGTAGTCCGGACTGATTAATGTGAGGTAAATCGACCTGCGTAACATCTCCGGTAATAACTGCAGCAGAATCAAAGCCAATCCTGGTAAGAAACATCTTCATCTGCTCACGCGTGGTATTTTGTGCTTCATCAAGAATAATAAAGGCATCATTAAGGGTACGGCCACGCATAAACGCCAGAGGTGCTATTTCAATAATACCCTGTTCAATATAATCAGCACTTTTTTCAGCCCCTAACATATCAGTTAAAGCATCATAAAGAGGGCGTAAATAAGGATTTACTTTCTCGGCAAGATCCCCGGGAAGAAATCCTAACTTTTCGCCTGCCTCAACTGCGGGACGCGTTAAAATAATGGATTTAACCTGGCCACTACTGAGAGCTGATACAGCCATGGCGACTGCAAGATACGTTTTTCCTGTTCCGGCAGGGCCAATGCCAAATACAATGTCGTTGTATCTTATGGCATCAATATAAATTTTCTGGTTTTGGGTTTTCGGTGAGATTATACGATTTTCTGCTGTAACATAGACCTTGTCTAAAAATATTTTAGACAGATTTGCTCTGGGGGTGGCTTCAAGAACGCGAAGCCCAAAGGCAAAATCAGAACTGTATATTTTAAAGTCTCTACTGAGAAGATCATAAAATTGTTCCAGGAGATCGACTGCAAGGTCAACTTCATGCCCGAGGCCGATGATATGAACACCATTACCCCGAACATGAATTGTGACACCTATATTCTGCTCAACCAGTTGGAGGTTTTTGTTTAACTCTCCATACAGGATGCCGGCCTGATGGTTATCGGAAAAAGTCAGGTCTCTGCTTATCTGGTTGGTTGCCATTTCTAGTTGGCCTTTTGAGCAAGTTCCTCATCAATAAGTTTTTGAATAGCCCCTAAGGTTCTACTTTTCAACTTAATGCCATTAATAAAGATAGTTGGCGTACCTGTAACACCAGCCTCCTGAGCATCCTTAAGATCTTTGGCAAGCTTTTGTTTGATTGCAGAAGAGGCCAAATCCTTCTTAAAGGTCTCGATATTCAGACCGATATTTTTAGCTATCTCATTGATTTTAGATGGTCCCAGTTTTGGAGATGCAGCAAACAACTCATCATGAAATTCCCAAAATTTACCCTGCTCTCCAGCTGCAAGTGCAGCAAGTGCGGCAGGAGTTGCAAACTTATGAAAACGAAGAGGCATATTTTTGAAAACAATTTTTACGTTATCCGGATTATTCTCGAGCACCTGCTCGAGTAGTGGCACAGTTTTGCCACAATGAGGTCATTCAAAATCCGTAAAAACAGCAAGAACTACTGGAGCATTTTCATTACCAAGATAGGGCGATCCAGTGGTATCTATACTAACAACAAAATCGACTGCTATTTCAGTAAAACTGTTTACTTTCTTATTGATGAGATAGAGTTTTTCTCCTCGTGGGGCTATATCTATTGCAGAAACACCATCGTCAACTTCAACTTTGCCTATAAGTTCACCAATGGGATTGTAAATTAAGACCTGTTCCTCATTTGTGAGTATAAATACTTTTTTACTATCAAGTGAATATACAATATCAAGAGGTTTAGCAGGAAGTTTCCAGCTGTTTTCAACTTGAATCTGAACCTTTGCAGCCCTGACATCTCCGACATTAGCAAATCCCGAAGAAGCTGAAAAAGAAAACATAAGTATGGCACAGGACACAATACACTGTTTATACGTCATTTTTCCCTCAATTAAATTTGAATTTTAATTACCATTTGTTTTAAACATCAGAAAAGAATCAATTAATCATTCATTTCCAGTTTAAATGACAATAGTCTCTGTAAGTTTCTTTGGCAAGGTACAGGTAAGTAATTGGTTGATCAATACGGGTTAATTTTGAAAAAAAACAGATTTTTTTACAATATAGTGCGTATCTGCCTTGACTGAAGAGAATTTGTGAATTATTTACTAACAGATTGTCAATTCTTCTTTGATGATTTATATCTTGTTTAGGAAGTAAATGCGAGGGTGGCGGAATTGGTAGACGCACTGGTCTTAGGAACCAGCGCCTTGTGCATGGGGGTTCGAGTCCCCCCTCTCGCACCATTTCTTCTCTACAAGAGATCAATATTTTCTTTACTATTATAAAAACATGCCAAAAGTG
>DAOWDZ010000145.1 GCA_030638765.1 Desulfocapsa sp. | reverse complement strand
CTTTCATGTTACCACTGTTTTTGAATGCAGTGAGTCCCAAAGTTCTTTTCAGCTTGTAGACCAGAATGCACCCTCCATAAAGAATCTTGAAATTCTTTTAGTCGATGATAATCACATCAATTGCGAAGTGGCAAGGTACATACTTGAAAATGATGAACACTCGGTAACGACAGTATCCAATGGTCTTGAGGCCCTGGAGGAGGTAGCTAAGCGGTCATTTGATCTTGTTCTGATGGATGTCCAGATGCCTGTGATGGACGGTTTAACAGCTAGTACCATCATCAGAGCCAGTGAGGAAGGCTTAGAGTTAACAGAGTTTAATTTAGAATCGTCTCTTTCGGCTAATCTTATGAAACGATGTAAAGGGCGAAATATCCCTATTGTGGCTATGACCGCAAATGCTATGCATGGTGATAAAGAAAAATGTTTTGAAGCCGGGATGAATAACTATCTGGCCAAACCTTTTGAACCCGAACAGATAAAAGCAGTTATTGCGGAAACTATTTGACCTCACCTATGGTCTTTCCAAGATGTATTTTTTAAGGCTCTTATCCTCGCAAGCACTGGAGGGTGGCTATAATGAAGAAAAACCATAGCCGGATGTGGTGTAAGATTTGATAAGTTGGCAATTGATAGTTTTTTAAGGCCATTTACAAGGTCAGATGCATCAAATGGTGGTCGTGCTGCATAACGATCTGCCTGGAATTCATGTTTGCGGGAAAGGCTGTTAACGGCTACTCCAAGAAGCATGTTGAAGGGTGAGAAGATAAAGGAGAAGAAAATCAACGCTCCATAAATGGAGAGATTTTCCATCTTGAAAGCTGCAAAAAGGTTCTCGTTTCCGATAAAAAGAGAAAGAAGAAAAAAGAGCAGCCCCGTATGACAGATGGAGATAGCCATCATTTTAAAAATGTGTCGATGTTTATAGTGACCCATTTCATGAGCAAGCACTGCAACAATCTCATCATCGTTCAATTCTTCAAGTAAAGTATCGTAAAAGACAATTTTTCTGAATTTGCCAAATCCTGTAAAAAACGCATTAAGTTTTGTGGATCTTTTGGAACCATCCCTGGTGTAAAATCCCTGGATATTAAAGTATTCGTTTTTGGCAAAGTTGAGTACCTTATCCTTTAATGTTCCATCTTCAAGTGGGGTGAATTTGTTGAACAATGGCATTATCAAAACAGGTGCCAGAAATTGTAATAAAAGGCTGAAAAGTGTTAGCCCTATCCAGCAGTAGATCCAGGCAAGTGTACCCGTGGTTTCAAAAAACCAGAGGATAAGATAGAGAATTGGTGTTCCTATAATGACGCCGAGAAATACCCCTTTAATAATATCAGTATAGAAGGTTTTGAGGGTAGTTTTATTGAAACCAAAACGTTCTTCTATGACAAATGTTGAGTAAAAACTAAAGGGAACAGAAAGTGTGGAGCTCAGTAGAATTAGGGCGAAAATGTAGAATATTCCCGTTACAACTGTACCTTGATTAAAGCTGCGAATAAAGATATCAACAGTGTTAAACCCTCCTAGTAAAAGAAAGATCAACAGGGCTATAATACCGACGGTTGATTGTACAAAACCAAACGTATCTGTAACTCTCGTGTATTCCTGAGATTTACTATATTTGTCAGCATCAATGATCTCCTGAAACTCATCCGGGACTGTATCGACCAACGCTTTAATGTTCAGGCGTGATATGACTTGTTCCAGGAGATAATTACCAAGAAGAATAACAATTATAAAGAGTAGCCAGTTATTCATTTCTATAATTTAAGGACATCTTCTACTCGTTGGAGGGTGTCAGCTTTACTGAGAGTAAGCCTTACAATACACTCTGATTTTGCAAGAAGATCATGTGGTACGCCTCCATCAAGGCTGAGGATATCACCTTTTACCAGGTGGTGAACTTTGCCTTTGACTCCAAAATCAAGAGTTCCTTCCACCAGTTCGACTGTGATCGGATGTGGTGTCTGATGCTCTTTCATGAGTTGATCTTTTGCAAATACAATTCGAATCTCTTTGGAAGTAGCAGTTTCGAGTAATACTGTGATGGCCACTCGTTTCTCATTATAGACTACATCTTTTAAAATATTTGCTGAATTCATAGATTCCTCACAGATTGTTGTTCTGAATTATATATAAGCAGATTGTTTTGGAAAAATTCTTTTGCTAATACACCTTGTGGTATAAGACAGGTAATATTTCTTTACTCAAAGTCAATAAAAAATATCTCGGTTACGAATCAGTGGCTTAAATCATGTAAACATCGTAACGACTGTTTTTCATTTTAATTATATGGCTGGGTGTTCTTTTATTTAATAATGGAGCACGTTTTGGTCTTTTAACTACAACTCGTTTTTTTGCATAAGACAGAGCCGTTTCTAAAAGTTCATCGGCATCAGTGTCATCTCCAACAAGTTTCCGGATAATTCTCATTTCCAACCTGTTGAGTGCTGATTTATTGCTGTGGGGGTACATTGGGTCGAGGTATATGGTGTCAGCTTGATCTTCTGTTTTTATGGTATTCAGGATTGCAACTGCATTTCCCTGAAGCAGTGTCAGGTTGTCTTTAATATGTGATTCAAGGTTGGTCGATTTCCTGGCACGTTGAAGCCCATCTTCCAGAAGTGCAGCAAGATATTGTGAGCGCTCAATCATGGTCACTTTGCAACCAAGTGATGCCAGAAGGAAACTGTCTTTACCAAGGCCGGCTGTGGAATCTATAATAGAAGGCCGAATGCCCGATTTGATTCCCACCGCTCTAGCTAATGATTGTTTTATTCCACCTCCTCGTTGTCTACGGTAGGTGAGGGCATCTGAAAGGAAGTCAATGTAAAGGCTTGCAGGTCTCTTTGAATCTCTGTCTTGTTTCAGTTGAATTTGTAGCCCTTTTTCCGTATATAGTAGGAGTAGAGTATAGTTTTCATGTTTTGGTGCAGGAACCATTTGAATCTGCAGCAACTGGGCAAGATTTGATGCTTTCTCCATGAGAATATTGTCTGCTCCCGTACAAGATACAGCAACACTAAGAGCAGATTGTGTGTTCGTGATAGGTTTGTTAATCATTGTAATTGCAAAAGATTGCGCTAAAGTTGTAATAACCTGCAAAATTTAGAAGCTTATATATAAGTACAAATACTTAATACTGATGAAGATGGAAACAGAAAAACAGCAAAAAATTGAAGTAGTGGCGATTATTCCAGCAAGGTATCATTCAAACAGGTTTGAAGGAAAACCGCTGGCTCTTATTAATGGTAAATCCATGATTCAGCATGTTGTTGAACGTGCGAAGACTGTTGATCTCTTGAGCCGTGTGGTTGTTGCCACCGATGACCAACGAATTGCCGATTGTGTAGCCGGTTTTGGTGGTGAATATGTGATCACAAGAAGTGATCATGTTTCCGGATCTGACAGACTTGCCGAAGCCGCTGAACTGCTCGATATCTCCGAGCATGATGTGGTTGTAAATATTCAGGGCGACCAACCTCTATTTGATGCTCATGTAATCGAACAGGTAGCAAGGCCTCTTCTTGATGACCCTTCACTTCCAATGTCCACACTCATTTATAAGATTGTCCGACCTGAGGAAATTGATGATCCAAATCATGTGAAAACTGTATTTGATCACGAAAATAATGCACTTTATTTTTCAAGATCACCGGTTCCTTTTCAAAGAAATCCAGAAGAAGGAATTGTGCCCACCTACTATAAGCATCTTGGGTTTTACGCCTATCGTAAGGGGTTTTTACTGACATTTGTTGCCTTGCCAGAAGGAGAGTGGGAACGTTTTGAGAAACTGGAACAATTGCGGGCTCTTGAATATGGTTATAGAATTAAAGTTATATTAACGGAACATGATTCCATTGAAGTTGATACCCCTGAAGATTTAAAAAGAGTGGAAGAATCGATAATCAGCAGTTAAACATTACTTGAAACGATGGCCTGCCATCCTGAACATTCAATACAAAAAAGGATTTGAAATGAGAAAAAAAATAACGATCATTGGTGCTGGAAATGTAGGAGCAACCGCCGCTCATTGGGCAGCAGCTAAAAATCTTGGTGACATCGTGTTGCTTGATGTTGCCGAAGGAATTCCACAGGGTAAAGCTCTTGATCTCTCACAATCCGGGCCAGTTGAAGGTTTTCATTTTGATATAAAAGGAAGTAACGACTATGCAGATACAGCAAATTCAGATGTCGTGATTATTTCTGCAGGCCTTGCCCGTAAACCGGGTATGTCTCGTGATGATCTTCTTGCTATCAATGTCGCTATTGTTAAATCCTGCGCTGAAGAAGCCGTTATACATTCACCTGATTGTGTTCTGATTGTTGTCACAAATCCAATTGATGCCATGGTGCATACCGCATTTAAAGTAACCGGACATCCAAAAGAAAAGGTGATCGGTATGGCTGGTGTTCTAGATTCTGCCCGTTACCGAACCTTTCTTGCTCAGGCAATCGGTGTTGCTCCAAAGGATGTGAATGCGCTTGTTCTTGGTATTCATGGGGATAATATGATGCCCATGGTTCGCCTTGCAAATGTTGCGGGCGTGCCAATTACCGATCTGCTTAGCACTGAGGAGATTGATGCCATCGTTCATCGCACTCAAACTGGTGGACTTGAGATTGTAAATCATTTGAAAACTGGTTCTGCTTTTTACACTCCTGGACTTGCGGCTGTGGAGATGGCTGAAGCTGTGCTTACGGATTCTAAACGTGTTCTTCCATGTGCCGCTTATCTTGAAGGTGAATTTGGAGTTTCCGGTTATTTTCTCGGAGTACCAGTTGTGATTGGAGAAAATGGTGTTGAAAAAATTCTTGAATTTGAACTCACAGAAGATGAAAAAGAAGCCCTTCAATTTTCTGTGGAAGCTGTTCAAAAGCAGATGGAAGCAACAGGACTTTAGGAAACACGACTGGTGGCTAAAATAAAAACAGAGTCTTTAACTTCTACTGTGCTTAACAGTCTCAAGCAGATAGAGAAGAAGGCTCTGTCTCCGCTCGATCTACTTCCACACACAGATATTCGTGAAAAGCTGGTGGAACTTGTGCTTGCTGGAGTTCCCGATGGCCTGCCACCTGATACTGCCTCTTCGCTTGAACAGGTAAGGGACGTTCTCACTCATGAAAATGTGTCAGATCTAAATGTCGTGGTCTTTGGTGGTGGTACCGGGCTTTCTACCATCGTTGGAGGCGATAGTCGTTCTGAATTCTGGGGGAATGATCCATTCTCAGGGTTAAAGGCATTATTTCCCAAAACACGGTCCATTGTCTGTATCACAGATGATGGTGGCTCAACCGGAGAGCTGCTCAAGGATCTTCCATTTGTCGCCCTTGGTGATATCAGGCATGTTTTAGTTTCATCTATTCAACTGAGTAAACTGCAGGAAAAATATACCCTCACAGAAGGTGAGGCACTTCAATGCGCTAGAATACTCGCAAATGTTTTTAATTATCGATTTTCAACACGACCCAAGAGTAGTAAACAGCTCCTTTCTGACTGTGGCTTGAGTTCAGAAGATAGGGATACCCTGCCACTTGCAATTCTGGAAACCCTGGTAAGTTGCATAGAAAAACTCTTTATTGATAAGCGTCTTCAGTTCATTTTAAACAGGCCTCATTGTTTGGGGAACCTGATTCTCGCATCTTCTATTTATGATGAAATTCCTGCAGAATACAGTAACGAAGAACTGTTTTCTCAACCGGATCTGATCAGTAAAAATCTCTATCGAGGTATCGCATCTCTTTGTGTCGTTTTAGGGGCAGATAAGCACGCCGTTATCCCCTGTACCCATGTTCCTGCTGAAATGAGCCTTCGCTATACCAATGGAGTTCAAGTAACCGGAGAACACAAATCCGGTGTTGCTAAACGTGGCTACCCAGTTGATACGGTTCTTATTAATTTTTGTGATGAACCGGAAGTGAGTGCAGTTGTTCTTGATCATATTAAAAGTGCAGATATCATGATTATGGCGCCTGGGAGTCTTTATAGCTCTCTCATTCCTGTTTTACAGGTGCCGACAATTGCCCAGACAATAAAAGATAATGAAAATGCCCTTAAAATTCTTGTGTCTAATCTCTGGGTTCAGGCAGGTGAAACCGATCTCAGTGTTTCTGAACCAGATCGTAAATTTTTACTCTCTGATCTCTTGAAAGCCTACGAGAGAAATATTCCTGGCGGTACAGATGGACTGTTTAACAAGGTGCTATGCTTGTCATTGAAGGATGTTCCAGCAACTGTAATTCAGCGTTACGCAGTTGAGGGTAAAGTTCCCATTTATCTTGATCGTGATGAGGTGAGGAAACAGGGTATTGTACCACTGGAATGTGGTATCTATTCTTCCACGGTGCTTAGGGAACACAAAGTTATACGACATGATCCGAAGCAATTTGCCCTTGTTGTAAAAACATTATGGGGCATTGCTTCTCATATGATAGTGTCCAATGATATCTCCAGGGAAAATCCGGCGGTTAAAAACAGTAAAAAATATCTCACATCGATGCAGGTATCCTGTCTTCGATATCAGAAAATTGAAAAGTATTTGTCTGGAATCAGTATTGAGCTTCAGGTTGATTCTCAAAAAAAGGTTGATTCGATACGAGATGCCCTGCAAAATATTCTATGGCAACATAAGGATATCCCCCTTGAGCATCTACAATTTGTAAAAGGAATACAATGCATTAGTGATACGAAGTGGAAGAGGAACCAAAACTGGGATAAGGTGTATTCCTTCTACGATCCATACGATTGCTTTGTGAAGATCCGGCAGGATCAGTTCGCATCGCCTGCTAAACTTGAAGTTGCTTTTCTGGTAGCCCTTGGACAGGCTCTGTTAGGCAACTATGTTAAGAGCAAACGTATTCTCCCTATTGCTCCTGATAACAAATCATTAGGAAAGGCGTACCACCTTTCTCTAAAGCCCGTTGATAAGAGAAAATGCTATTTTAATAAGGATGAATTAACACACTATTTGACACTTGCCAGAATGGTTCAAGACCCTGAAGATGCATTGTATTTTACACGCATTGTAAATGGAAATGAGGGCTTTACGCCCCCGGGACTTCTTATGGGCTTGATCTATGCGTGGTACCTTGATAATCGTTTTGCCTCTCACATCGAATACAAAATGGCCGTAATAAAGATTGATCATTCCGATCTTATCCCTGAACAGGTACGAATGAAGAGTAGAAGAGAGAAATTAACTATTTTCTTTCGAGAGGTGGTTTTTAAACATTGATGATCATTTTTTACACACCAGGGCAGATTGATTGCACAGTTTGCCACTGTAGTTTTAGCTTTTTTGCAGAGACCTGCAGTCCTCCTTTGAGTTCCGGCGCAAAAACAGCTACTCGAAACTCTGCAACCATCACCGAATAGAGCTTGATAGCCTCTCGACACTGAAGCGGCAAACCTGTAAGGTCATCAGGGATTTGTTTCAGTCTTGTAATATATGTATCAAGTTGGCGTGCCTTGTTTTGATCCTTGGCGGGATTTGCATGGGCTCGTTCAATACGAATGATAAGGGCCTGGAAATACCTGGCGCAGCCTTTGAGTTCAATCACTGATTTGGTGATTAAGAAATCAGCAGAGAGGATATCCTCCAATAGAATGCCATATTCTTTGTAGCTTGTATCATTGAAGGACTTACTTTTTCTGGCAAGACCTGCATAGTGTTTGATGTGATCTGTTACTTCTTTTCGTTTTCGTAATATATGAAACATTTCATCACATATTTCCTGCCCTTTACGATACAGCCCAAGTTGCTGGACTTTATGTACTTCAGCATCAAAGGTATCTTTTTCAGGAATAGTGTTGAGGTTTTCAGTGAAAAGTGACCTCATGATAAAGAGTAGTAAGGCATCATTAGCCTTTGTTCTGTTGCCGAATTGTGAGATTATCCACTGTGAGGAAGGTGCTGACAGTGCAGTGTGGCAATATTTTTTTAATCCTTTGAATTGATCTTTAAAATGAATCTGGTAAAGATATAAACTCCCCATAGTATTCAATTCTGATACGGTTTTCAGGTCAGATTCAAAGCTGCAGGTAACTCCTCCACGATTTTTCTCAATATGAAGAGTAGGGTAGAGGTAACCCGCTATTTCATCTCCATTTGTAAAGAGCGCAACTCTTCTTTCAAGCCCTTTAAAATCCCATTCTTTGAAGAGTCTGTTCTCCCATTTTGCAAGAGTAGTCACGACTTTTTTGTCAGGGGTTATTTTGGAAGGAGATGAAGAGCTGATATTTTGAGAGAGTTTATGTAAAATTCTTCCAGTGGCCACTGTTCGGCCACTGGCATCGTACAGAAGGTATCTCATGGTGAGATGGTGCGGGAGAGTTTCAGGCCAGTCGGAACGAGCAACCTTTAATCGGCACATTTTGAATATTCCAAGTTCCAGGGCCTGGTAAAGTGAGTCTTTATAGTGAACACAATCGTCAAGCAGCAGATCTACAGTATTCCCTATGGGGATCAAATGCTTACGTAATCGTTTAGGAAGTCCTTTAAGAAGAAATGTAACTTTTTCACGTATAAGCCCAGGTACAAGCCATTCGAAAATGGGTTCTGAAAAATTTTCTACAATGTCCATCGGGATTCGAACGGTAACACCATCATCTTCTTCCCCTGGTGAGAGGTTATATGTAAGGCGGAGTTTAAAAGAACCAATTTGAAGCTGCTTTGGAAAGTCCTGCAATTCTCTGTCTTCAGGTTTACGGGAGAGTATATCCTCCTCCGTCATATTGAGAAAACTCTGATCTTTTTTGCCTGATAAAAACCGATTGAGTGTGAATCTGTCATAAACACTTTGAGGGAGTCTCTTTTCATAAAAGAGTTGTAAGGTGGTATCATCAACGACCAGGTCACGTTTTCTCAGGCGCTCTTCAGTGCTTTGCCATTTTTTGAGGATAGTGAGATTATGTTTAAGAAAGGCATAGTTTCCATGGATTTCATTTTCCAAAAGAGCATGCTGGATAAATATTTGCCTGGCTTCTTCTCTGTTCTGTTGTCCCGTTCTTCCAAAATTAATTACCTTGTTGGCAGATAGAATAAGACCAAAGAGAGAGATTTTTTCGTCGGCAACAACCTGTCCGCTTTTTTTCTGCCAGCGAGGGTTTGACCATGACCTGCGATTGAGATGGTTGGATGAATTGATCAACCATTCAACCTCAACGTTTGCAACAGTGAGTGCGTAGAGACGATTGGTTTCAAGAAAAGTTGCACCAATAAGCCATTTCCCGGAGTTGTGGAATTGATGAGATCCGGGAAAAACCATGAATTCCTTTCCACCTGCACCCTGATAGAGTTTCTTTTCCTTCTCTTTTTTAAGACAGATATTACGCAGAAATCCAGTACAGAGACTCTGGTGAAGAGCCGGATATGATGCCAGTAATGTATTGT
>DAOWDZ010000260.1 GCA_030638765.1 Desulfocapsa sp. | reverse complement strand
GATCTTCCATTGGAAAATCTCTAAAACCTGTGATATTAAGAAAGGTTATCTCGTCGGCACCTTCTTCATAGTACCGTTTTGCAAGTTCTACGGGTTTTCCAAGATTTCTTACTTCACCCTTATCGCGCACATCATATTGATCACCCTTTGTGACAACCAAATCACCATTATCATTGGTACGCACATCTAAACAGGCGATAACTCGTTTAGCTATTTTAGTTTCTTTGTGAGTAGCAGTCGAAATCTCAATAGGATTATTATTTCCAGCTTTCAGGTAATTCCCTAAAATATTTAGTCCAGCTTCACCACTTTTTTCAGGATGAAACTGGAAAGCTGTCACGTTACCCTTCTGAACACCACTTACAAATTCCTCACCATAGTTTGTTGTGGTAAGTAACCACTCCCTATCGATCTTTTCAAGGAGTGCTTTATATGAGTGAACAAAATAGAGCTTTTCACCTTTGTATCCAGCAAAAAGAGGCGACTGCTGATGGATATTCACACCATTCCAGCCAATCTGTGGAACTGACAGATTACTTCCTGTAAAACGTTTAATCTGTCCTTTCAAAATGGAAAGCCCTTCTACACCCGGTGACTCCTCACTCCCCTCAAAAAGAGTCTGCAAGGCTACACAAATACCCAGAACAGACTTATCAGCTTTCATACGCTCTATCAGCGGTTCAGCAAAGCCATCAAGGCGTAAACGATCCATGACAGAACCGTAACTTCCAACACCCGGAAAAATCAATCGTTCTGCATTTATGATATCCTCAGGACTTTTAACATCCTGAACACTATATCCAAGTTTTCGAATTGCATTTCTAACGCTTCGAACATTGCCGGCGCCATAATCAAGTAATGTTATCATATTCTTTATTTTCTTTTTTTATACTAAGGGCTGGTAATATTTTCCGTTGGCACAGCCTCTACAGAGATTTTTGCCATCAAGTTCCACATCACGACAATCCTGAACCCAATCGCCGCAACCTTCACACTGTATACGTTTGAGAGGCCGTCCCGGCATATCTTCTTTGGGGATATCCACAGTTACTTCATCTATGGTGAAAAGTTCTTCCTCAGGCATGACTCGATAAGCACCTAACTGCCGCTGATATTTATTTACAATTTCTGGACAATATTTTTTTGAAAGTTCACGAGATTCTTCTCTTGCCACAAGACGTACAGCCTTACCAGTATCTAGGTTCACAAATGTGGCCGCCATGACCCCATAATCAATCCAACGCATGGATCGTTTACCTAAACTGCAACCTGTAACCGATTGAATAGCATCGGTGGCACAGCGATCTATTTCAACCAATACATAGAGCTTTTTTCTATCAAGTCCTCTCGGGTCCTGAATACCAATGGCCTCAAGTCCCAGAATGGACATCCTTACGCCAATAACCTGTCCGGCACAGATATGGCCATGAACCTTGGTTGATCGCTCCAGCAGGACATCAAATGATTCCATTTCACTCTCCAAAATAAATTAAAACAGATAAAATTCTTTCAATTGCACAATACTCAGCGCCCAATCCAGTGTCAACAAATGCTAAAACTCAAATCCCTTTTGTGCATTGATACCAGACTGGTACGGATGTTTAATCTCTTTCATTTCAGTCACAAGGTCAGCAAGTTCGATCAACGCGTCAGTTGCATAACGACCGGTAATCACAACATGCTGTTCTTCAGGTTTACCCTTAAGTACTGACAAAATCTCATTTTCATCAAGTATTTTATAATGAGGAAGATAGGTTAACTCATCAAGAATAACCAGGTCATATTCATTTTTATGGATTATATCTTTAGCAAAATCCCAGGCATCAAGTGCCACCTGTTTATCCTTCTCAAGATCGTCTGACTTCCAGGTAAAGCCTCGCCCCATAACATGAAAATCAAGCAGTGGTGAAAACTGTTTTGCAGTTTCCATTTCACCATACTTCCAGCTCCCCTTAATAAACTGGATAATACAAACCTTATGCCCATGCCCAAGAGCTCTAAAGGCAAGCCCTAAGGATGCGGTGGTTTTTCCTTTCCCATTTCCGGTGAAGACTGCGATAAGACCGATTGTTTTATTATTTTTGGATTCTTTTAGTTCCATGGCTGAAACTCCTGTCATTTCATTATTAACTATTTTTCTGAGAAATCCCCAACCATGACACAAAGGAAATCATAGGACATCATTAAAATAATCCTCCACCTGAACCTCATCTATCTGACTCTCCTGCATATACTTTTCAGCATACTCTTGATAGAGGCCGGATTTGATCAGTAATTCAAAGAGATCAGGACATATGTGGCCATCATTTCTCATAAAACTCATGATTTTAAGGCAACTGCTAAGAGTCTTAGGGGTTTTATATGGCCTGTCAGCTGCGGTTAATGCTTCAAAAATGTCGGCCACAGCCATGATTCGTTCAGGAATTGTCAGTTGGTCGGCAGTTAAACTTCGTGGATATCCACTCCCATCGAGCTTTTCATGATGATTACCAGCCCAATCAGTAACTCGTCTAAGTTCTTTGGGAAAGGGTAACGTATTGAGCATTTCAATGGTTTGTACAATATGATCATTAATTTTATAACGCTCTTCATTGCTAAGCGTGCCCTTGGCTATGGACAAATTATAGAGTTCTCCCTGATTATACCTATAATCTGGTATCGGCATAGTTATGTTCCAGGGATTCTCTCCGTAAGCATTCCCGTCATCAAGACGCGCAAAGATATGCTCCTTTTTATCGGCCAGCAATGTTTCTTCTGCTGGTAAAACGCTCAAGTGATCCATATCTGTTCTCGCCTCTTCTTCCCCGGACAGTCCAATACGATTATCAAAGTTACGTTGCCATACCTGTGCACCAATTTCCTCTAACCTATTCACCTTATCTGGTGCCATAAACTCTCCACCCATATTACATTCGGCAATATAGGTAAAATCTTCCTGTAACTCTGTCCTCCGATTATTTCTTATGCCCAGAAGCTTATCCTCTTGGTCTGGGGTTTCTATGAGCCCCTTATATAATGAAATATCTGCATCTCTCCAAAGGACTTCAAATCGGGTTCGAATTTCATGAATACGGTTATATATAGTTTCAAGTTTTGTTGCTTTATCTACAACATACTCAGGGGTTGTCACCTTTCCACAATCATGAAGCCAGGATGCAACAAAAAGTTCATAATGTTCATCTTCGGATAGCTTGAAGTCCTTAAAGGGGGCATCCGTTGTGGATGAAGCTGCCTCGGCCAACATTCCTGCAATCACTGGAACACGCTGGCAATGTCCTCCAGTATATGGAGATTTTGTATCAATGGCACCCGCTATCAACCGTACAAAGGAGTCAAAAAGATCCTTTTGCCCCCTGATAAGCCTATTGTTATCAAGTGCCAGTGCCGCATTGGAGGCAAGAGCTTTAACGTAAGCAACTTTATCTTCAGAAAAGTCGATTGCCTCATGATTCTCGTCCCGAGCATTCACAAGATGCAACAATCCAATCACTTCATCCTGACGATTTAAAAGAGGAATAATGAGCAACGAGCAACACTCATAGCCATTCTTTTCATGTATCTCTACTATGGGCAGAGGACGTCCTGCAAGAAAAGCCCTCAAGGTATTGAGAACTCTAGTATGCGCACTTTGAATTACAGTTTCTTCAAGTGTACGATCTTCAGAATTCTCTGCTTTAAAAACAATTGATTCAATGGGAATTTCATCTTCTTTTAAATACACATCAGAGTTACTATTACGAACCAATACATAGGAAAAGCTCTTTCCATCATCGCTGACCAGGCCAATACCACCACCATCAGCACCGGCAACAGATTGTGCCTCTGTAACTATCATTTCAAGAACCTTATCCATCCTTTTTTCACCGGACAAGGCCCTTGCAATTTCAACAAAACGATTAATTGCTGTCTGCATAACCGTCATACTTGATGCTAATTGATCAACTTCACAAATACGTGATTGAACAGTGAGAGGAGTGGATAGTTTAAAATTCTTTACATTCTCTGCCTGTTTGGAAAGATCACGTAGAGGTTCTGCAATACGTCGTGAAAAATAAATCCCAAGACATAGCGCGACGATCACTACTGCAAACAAAGTTAAAAAATTACGTTTCCGTGTAGCTTGGGCATCGGCCATCAACTCATAAAAAGGAGATGCGATGGCGATATGGATTCCACTTTTTGTTGCACTGTTAATATGCCTTTCATGAGCATACCATTTCTTACCATTCACTTCTAAAATGTAGCCACCATCGAGATTTAAGGCGACGGATTTTTCAAACAAATCCCCAATGACTCCATTGTTAAGATCTTTAACGTGCAACGTGGAACCATCTCCAGCCTTCCTTAATTCCTGGATTCGAATCAAGTCAGTTTCATCCGCACTTAACAGGACTCGCCCCTCTCTATCCAATAATACTATCTGTGTAGAAGGAGTAAGTTTCTGTTTTTGAAGAAGAG
>DAOWDZ010000270.1 GCA_030638765.1 Desulfocapsa sp. | reverse complement strand
TTTTTGAATTCTTTTTCCTTTGCTTTAATCTGAGCAAAAAGAGATTTTAATTTGGAAACTGCTGCCTTCCCCTGTCGTTCAAGCTCCTTTTCATTATCTGCAATAATTTTATTTGACTGTATGGTGTCATGGACAAGTCCTATGGAAGATTCGGCAACTTCAAACACATTTATTGCATCACCGGCTAAAGGGATGCATTTAGCACCGTGGTATATGCCAACCAATATGCCTTTCTGTTGTCCTTCCTTGTATGCGGATATGAAACCAGCAATACCAGAAAGATTCATGGCAGTATTTCCTAAAAATGCACCGGTGTTGAAACTTGTTACCTTTGTGTCGTCGTCATAATCGTACGAATTTTGGCTGGCACCCCATATGGATAAAATTGGTCCTATTATCCCTCCGATTTTTTGTGTCTTGTTGTAAGTACCAAGCCGAGCTTTGTTTTTTGCCTGGTTTTTTATGGCAGTAGGAAGAGCATTTATAATTGCATTTTGCTCCTTCAACTTGCCCATGGCCTGCTTCTTAATATATGTTTTTCCTTCCTTACTGTGATTGACTTGTGATTTTGAACGATTGGCAACAGCAATCTTTTTACTGGCACGTGCTTCATTAGTATATAAAGCTGAGTTGATTTTCTTATATTTAGTAAAGAGTGGTTTGTTTTTCTGTATGTTCTTTCGTAGGTTTTCTATATGTTTTGCATCCCTTTGCTGCTGATTCTTGTAAAGGGTGTTGGTGAGTGTATTCGCATGAAGTTTTCCATCCAGGATGTCAGTACTCTGACCAGTGAAGAGTTTTTTTGGATTGTATTCACTCCAACCTGCTTTAAGTGTTTCACTTCTTGAAATAAGAGTAGCTGATGAATCATATTGAGGTTTTTCACGAATGATTTTGACTGGCTTTTGTTCTTCAGTTGCAGAGAATAGGGTGCAGGGCGTTGAAAGAATACTTACGACAAGAATTGTCAGGATCCAAAAGAGATAATCTGAAGACTTTTGTGTTGTTCTTTGACGTTTCATCCGGTACCTCCTAAAAGCCTGTCTTTGACCTTTTTGACATAGGTTCGTAGGTTGCTATCCAGGTTTTTGTCTGAGAGAAGGCTGAATGTAATGGCGAGTGCAGCGTTGGTTTCTCCTTGAGATTCCATCAGGGTGGCGATTGTTAACTGAAGTAGAGGGTCGTCACCACGTCGTTGTATTTCTTTTGTAATTATTGTTATGGCAACGGTTTCTTTTTCGGATGCCGAGGCGATATAAGCAAGTTGTATGGCTGCAGCACTACGCAGATCGTGAGGACAGAATTCTAAACGTTTTTCAGCAAGTGCAAAGGCGACCTTAAAGTGTCCCGATTGAAAATAGGCATTGGCAAGCCTTGCCACCAGAGGATCCTCTGAGAAAGACTCGAATACTGATTCATAGAGTTCTATGGCCCATGCTGTTAACTCAGGTAATTCTGTCTCCATATATGCATCAGCCAAATCAACCCTTATGGCTTTGTGATCTGGTAGTCCAACTGATGCCTGTTCAAGGTATTTAATAGCCATGAAAAGTTTTTCTCGATCTTTTTGGACGACATATTCAGCAAACAGATTGGCTCCAATATTTTGCCAGTTCAAACTGTTTTCTTCAAAGTATTTATTGAGCATGATCTGCTCGTTTGAACCATCAGTTATACGTTTGTTCTCTTCTGTAGGAGGAGTCTTTATCTGTGTTAGCAGCCAGTCTGCACGTGTGGAAACTTTCTTGTTGTCCAGGGCATCTGGTGCCAGAATACAATACTGTTTATAGGATTGAGTGGCCAATTTGAGGTTGCCCTGTTTTTCAAATAAAATACCCATATTTTTATAAGTGAGACCAAAGTCAGGGTTCACAAAAATAGCAAATTGATACGCTTTAAGGGCTTTGTTGAGTTGACCCAATTTTCGAAAAACAAGGCCTAGATTATTTAAAGCCATTAAATTGTTTGGGTCCTGCTCAAGAGAACGTTCAAGCATTAGCACCGCTTCTTCAAATTTTCCTTCAATGGCAAGATTGGTTCCAGTTTTCAGGAGTTCAGCAGCGAGTTGATGATTGGATTCAGTTGATAACGTCCCATTTGGTTCAGGTGGAATCGAAAATGGAGAGGTCATATTACTTTGAGAGGAAACAGGGGCATTTGTTTTTTGCGGGAGTGCAAAGGGAGATGCCTTAATAGCAGCATGTAACAGGGTAGAGGAAGAGAAAAATATAAATAAAACTGTTAAACCGAGGTGTTGGGTGAAATTCAAATAATTCATTCGTACTTCTCCGGCTTTGTCCGCTGAAAAGAGAATAACAATTCAGCGATTGACAAGTTGAAAAGTGAGTGTGTTTATGGCCTTGAATGGATGGAAATTCGTTTTTTCTTTTTTATGATATCAACATAATACGCATTTGTTTTACCTATGAGATTATATGTTTCCGCGTAGGGTGCAGGGCGTCCCTTTTTTAATGCTTTATGGTATTCCCCTGCGTTCCATGCAGATATGACAAGTTCCAGTTTTCCATTAAATTTGTAGTTGTATTTTGAAATAAGATAGCAGGTAAGAAGTATGTTCATTGCAGGGTCAAAGAGATCTTCTTTCTTGAAGTTGGTGAGCTTTTCAGGATGAATGTACTTGAATCTATAGTTGTATTTGGCTAATTCTTTAGCCGCCTGTTTGCCTGTGGTGTAAATTATTTGTCCTAGTCCCATTGCACCTTTTGAAGAGACTGCCCGTGGATTAATATTGGATTCGGCAATTATAAGGGCACGTATGAAGTCAGGGTTCACCTTATGCTTTTTTTTAAAGAAGGTAAATTGTGAATAATAATTGATCAGGTTGTTGTAAGGAGAGAGGCGTCCAAGTGTTTTATAGCTGACGCCTGTGTCTTTATATTTGATGAGGCTGTGTCGAAGTTGTGATGCAATGGATAGCTCCACTCCAGAGCATAGGATCATAAAAAGCAACAAAGCAAAAATGGTTCTGTATATTTTCATTTAGACAATGGTTTTTGGTAGAGTATTGCGAGTAAAGAAATGGGAAATGGTTTGATATAACATATAAGGATCGCTTGAACCTGTGGTTTCTCTGATGGAATGCATGGCAAGGCTTGGTACGCCAATATCGACGGTTTGAACTCCCAGGGCAGTGGCTGTTATAGGGCCAATGGTTGAGCCACAGGCAAGGTCATTGTTCATTACAAATGACTGTACCGGGACATCCGTTTCTTCACTTAATATTTTGTAGAGAGCCGCAGATCTGCTGGTGGTTGCATAGCGTTGATTACTGTTATATTTGATGACCGGTCCTTTGTTTAATTTCGGGAGATGTTGTGGGTCATGCTTTTCGTTGAAATTCGGGTGTGCTGCATGGGCATTGTCGAGTGACAGAAAGTATGAATTATTCATCTGTTTTCCATGGCTCACAATGTCAGGACTGATTCGCTGAAGGGTTGAAGGGAGGAATGTACCCTGTGCCCCGGCAACAGTTGCTGAGCCAATTTCTTCATGATTACTGCAAAAAATAAGGCAGTTGTCAGCAGTATTATCCTGAATTAAAGCCTGCATGCCGATAAAACAGCTTACAAGATTGTCCAGTCGTCCGGCTGTAATGAAATCATTATTTAAACCTGTCAATGCAGGCTGTTGAGTATCGTAACAGAACAGGTCATAATCAAGGATTTTTTGTATTTTAGTATCAGGATTTTCGTTTTTAAATTGCTCAAGGAGAATATCTTCAAAGGATAATTCTTTGTCCTGAGTCATACCGACAAGAGGATAGAGCTGCTTCTGTTTTTTGATGGTGTGATCTTTATTGGCACTTCTGTCAAGGTGAATAGCAAGGCTTGATATGATGGCAACTGAACGTTTAAAGTCAATGGTGCGAGTGACAAGATCTTCATCTGAGTTCAGCGCTGTTACACGTCCGGCAATACTAAGGTCACGATCAAACCATGTGTTAAGGAGCGGTCCGCCATAGACCTCGACACAGAGCTGGTTGACTGATTCGGATTCACGGACTGGATTGGGCTTAATTTTCAATGAGGGGCTGTCTGTGTGGGCACCAATCATTCGCCAGAGAGATGTCTGGTGAGAAGTCGGGGCAGTTTTAAAGGCTATAATAGAGCCGTCATCACGAATACAGAAGTATCCTTTGTCATCTTTGATTGACCAGTCGTCATTTTCAGAGAGGGTTTCAAAGCCAGCTTTACGAAACGTATCAGCCATACAATTTACAGTATGGAATGGCGTTGGAGACTGTTTTAAGAAATTGAAAAACTCTTGGTTAAATAGTTTGATATCCATATGTTATGTGGGCGTTTGAGGGATAAAAGCTCATGGAGCAAGTGAAGCCATCGCCTGATAGGCTGCGGTCATTGTTGCGTGACTCGCTGATGAAACCTGTGGCGTGGGGGGTGAATTCTGGGTAGTTGTATTTTTTCGACTGGAAGAACTCTGGTCGTCCTCCTGTGTTCCAGCAGCAGAATAGTTTGAAGAAAGAATGCTTGAAGATGTTTTTTGAGTGAGTTCCTGAAGCTCTTTCATGGCCTGTGTTTCCATGGCACTGGCTTGGGCAGCAACTCTTCGGTCTGTGCTGGAAGGATTGGCTGGAGCTAAAGCTGCGCGTTGTATGGTGCGCATTTTCTGAATTGTTGCATCGGGCGTTCTTTCTTTACCTATATCTATGGGGACTTCACCACCACTGGCATAGCGTTTTCCATTCGGCCCGGTAGTATAGCTGAAAGATGCCCCACCGGAAGCATATTGACCAGCAGCTGACAGGTGTGCCTGCTCATGGGCTCGAACTTCTGCATCACGTTTTTGCAAGTCGGAAATGAGTTTCAAGTCCTCCTGGGAGAGTGACTCTTCACCAGGTGTTGTTGAATTGTTTTTTGCAGATTCATTTTGATCTTTGTCGCCATCAGCTTTCTGGGACTGTATCTGGTTTTGTGAACGTTGTTGACCTTCTTCAGAGAGAGAAACGGGATCCCCGGTTTGCTGTTGTGAAGATGGCGAGTTGGAGGGTTGAACCGTGCTATTATTGTCAGCGGAAATTCTCTGACCAGGTGATATTGATGCTGCCTGAACCTGTGTGTAGGCCTGCGAACTATATGATGGCGTGACAGCCTGCATCATGTGTTAATATCTCACAAAATAAGTTTATATAAGTTGTCTACTATTAGTGTACAGTTTGAAGCTTTAAAAATCAAATATCACCAGTTTGTAAGTATGATTTACTGATATTTTTCCTTCAGATCGTACAATGTGTCAAGGTATGCATTGGAATGTTTCAAGGAAGAACCGCCGGTTTCCATTTCAGAGATAAGCATATTGACCACAGGGCGTAAAGCAATACCGTGACGATTATTGTCCAGGATATTTGCCCGTTCCACAAGAAGGATGGCATAATATGTAACAACCATACGCGATAACGAGTCACGTCTAAACAGATAGAGTCTTCCACCCATAGTGTTCAGGAAAAAACAGGCATATTCGTAGAGAGCATCATGGTTAATATTTTCGGTATACGTGAGCTTGTTGCATTCAGGGGTGGTGACCAATTCGTAGTAATCTGCGAGAATCTGTTCAACGCTGGCTTTTTCATTATTAAGGATTCCCTGCAGCATAAAAATATTATCCTTGCCGGAAATTCTGAAAAAATGGGCCGTGTTTTTCAATATGGTATAGAGATCATCGGTTTCACGAGTTACCTGGGGAGGGTTTGCAAGCAATTTGTGAATAAGAGACGTGAAGTGTTCTTCACTTGATTCTCCAATCTTGAAATCAGCCATATAGGCCTGGCTGTCGAGATGTTTATAAAAGTCATCCAGCTGCTGTGCAGGTTTGTTACATATTGAAACTTTTTTTATTGGATTAGTATTTGATGCTTTACCTGGCATTGTAACAGGAATACTTGTCGAAGATGAAACCTTTGGATTGTCTTCATCTGTTGCCATTTTCTGTGTGAAGACTTCGGATGTACCTTCGAGTATCGTATCTGTATTATCTGAAGACTTGTCAGGTGTCACCTTAGGAACATCTTCCGGATTAGATTCAGGAGGTACGGTGGGCTCTTCTGAAATATTCTTTACAGAGAGAGGTTCTTCGACAGGTGTTACTTCATTGGGCGAAGACATGTCTGCTGGTGTAGGGGAATCCAGGGAGGCAGGGTAAAAAAAGAAGGCACCACCTGCAATTGCAAAAATCAATAAACTGAGTAGTGCTATTAGGCGAAAAGTGATTTTTTTCTTTTCGGGCGGTGTGCTTTCCTGTTTGTTCTCTTCAGAAGGATTCATATCCAGAGTCTATTGAGGGTAGAATTGTAATAGTATTGTAATGCTTTAATATACCGTAGCTAACTATTAAAGTCATCCTCAAAGCTTTGTTGTCGGGTACTTTGTTTTTAATTTTGTGAGTAGTTTTCCACTTGACTCAAATTAGCTAAAGCACTATTGTTCCCAACAATTTAATGAAAGTTAAGGAATCCCCGAGTTGGGTGGTTTAAAAAATAAAATGTACGGAGGAAACACAATGACAATTTTCGTAACAGGTCACTCTAATCCTGATACCGATTCAGTGACCGCAGCTATCGGACTTGCTGCTCTTTTGAACGCACAGGGGCAGGATGCTAAAGCTTGTATGCAATCTTCTCTTGAGAAACTGAACCCAGAGTCTACCCTTGTTCTTGAGCGTTTTGGACTTGCTGCTCCTGAAGAAATGATGGATGTTGCTGGTAAAACTGTTGCTCTTGTAGATTTCAGTGATATCGGACAGGCTCCTGCCGGAGTTACAGATGCTGAAGTTGTTACCATCGTTGATCATCATAAAGTTGGTGATGTGACTACTAATCAGCCTATTCTTGTTCGTGTAGAACCTGTTGGTTGTACCGGAACCGTACTGAATAAAATGTACAAAGAGGCTGGCGTTGCAGTTCCTAAAGATGTTGCTGGTGGAATGCTTTCCGCAATTCTTTCCGATACCGTTAACTTCAAATCACCCACCGTGACCGATGATGATAAAGCTGCTGTTGCAGAGCTTAAAGTTACCGCTGGTGTTGAAGATACCGATGAGCTT
>DAOWDZ010000120.1 GCA_030638765.1 Desulfocapsa sp. | reverse complement strand
AGGTGGCTGGATTTTACGATCAGGAAACCAAAGAAATGGCGGTGGTGCAAGGTGATGGTTTTGGCGGGCTAGAGCGTTTGACCTACGCGCACGAATACGTACACGCGCTACAAGATCAAAATTACGATATCGTAGGTTGGGAAATTGAGGGAGCTTTGTTTGATACTGGTATTGAATTTCGAAGTGAGGGTGGAAGCTTTCACAACAGAAAGAGTCATCAGCGAAATACCGAATTTATAGTAGGTGCTGAGTATGGCTTTGCAAACTCCCTTGTACTGGCAGGAGAATATCATTTTAAAGACCTTTCCGGGACTGATGAAATTGCGCTTTCGGCCAGTTTTCAGCCCGCCATGCTCTGGAATTTTTCTCTTATAAACATTACAGATAATAATGATTGGTCAGGATTTACCGCTTCTGTTGTTGAATATAGTCTGAGTGATGAGATGACTATAAGCTGTGGTGCATTTGTATACCATGGCTCTGAAAATTCAACATATGGCCTTTCTCCTGATCGATTCTATATCCGTTGGTTTGTCCATTTATAAAAAATAGTGGAATTATGAATATAATCTTGTTTGAAAAGGAAGAACGAAGGGAACAGACTGTCGTTCTGAGTGATCATCGTGCAAAACATATTGTTAAAGTTTTACGAAGTGACGTTGGTGATTCTATACGGGTTGGTGAGATTGAAGGAAAAATTGGCACAGGAAAAATTCTGGCTATCAAAGCCAAGTATCCATTTGTTGTCGAGCTTTCAGTGAGCTTGTCTCAAAAATCCGTTTCACCACCTGGTATTGACCTGGTTCTGGCCCTTCCAAGGCCAATTATGTTGAAACGAATTCTGAGTCAGGTAACTGCATTGGGTGTGAGAACAATACATCTGATCAATGCTAACCGTGTTGAAAAAAGTTTCTGGGATGCAGGTATACTGACGGAGAAAGAGTATCGAAAGCATTTGATTCATGGTCTGGAACAGGCCGTGGACACGCAATTACCAGAAATTAAGATACACAGATATTTCACCGCATTTGTTGAGGGGTATTTGATGGAGAATGCAGGGAAATATGGGGCGATGATTGTTGCCCATCCAGGTACTGCTCTTTCTCTGTCGCACAGTTTGTCAGCAAAATCGGGAAGTATTCTATACGCAATCGGCCCCGAAGGGGGCTGGGTTGATTTTGAAATAGAAAAATTTCTGGCTGCAGGTATGCGACCGTTTTCAATTGGCCCTCGTATCCTTAAGGTTGATACTGCAGTCGTTTCAATTCATGGCAGAATTTGTCAGGAAATGACAAAAGATACCATTGTATGCTAAATTCTTATAAATTTAGGAAAGAGCACGTTTCACTATTCTTCAAGCCGTATCTTTTTTCTTTTAACCCGCAAGAGTAATCCTTCCGTTGCATAGATCACAAGACCTGACCAGACCATCATAAATCCTATCATCTGTTCTCTTGGAAATGGTTCTCCGTAAACAAAAATGCCAATACAGAGCTGTATTGTAGGTGCCAGATACTGCACTATTCCCAGTGTTGAAAGAGGCATACGTTGTGCGGCGTATCCAAAAAGAAGCAGCGGTATGGTGGTAACAATGCCGGCACCCGCAAGAAGAAACCTGACACTATTATCTTGACGCACGAAGTCAGATTGCCCCTGACCTGCAAGAAAGAGAAAAATGATCAACGCAGGAATCAGGACTATTGTAGTTTCAAGAGCAAGCCCTTCAATGGATGGAAGAGTCGCCTTTTTACGAAGTAGTCCATACAGGCCAAAGGAGATCGCAAGAGCCATTGCGATCCACGGAAATTGTCCATAAATAAAAGTGAGGTAGCAGACCCCTATAAAGGCAAAGAAAATAGCTACCCACTGCATTCTTCGTAATCGCTCTTGAAAAAAGAATACACCAAATAGTACGTTAATAAGCGGATTTATGAAATAGCCAAGACTTGCTTCAATTATATAATCATGGTTAACAGACCAGATATAGAGCAGCCAGTTAGCAGAGAGAAGAAAAGAAGAAAGTACGAAACACTGGAGAACTTTCTTGTCTTTTAATACGGAGCGAAGATTACCAGCTTTTTTGGACAGGATAAGAAGTAGCCAAGTGACAATTGTTGACCATATAATACGGTGACAAATGATTTCAATTGAAGAGGTTCCATCCAGTGATTTCCAGTAAAGCGGAAGAAGGCCCCATACTATAAAAGCACCTAGTGCTGCTGGAAGCCCGTTGTTATTTTGTGTCATTTGTTTTTTCGTTTTTTTGCACTGGCGGTGGCGGCCATACATATACGCCGGATATTTTTGGAGGAAGAACAGAGTGTGAGTTTGGTATGACTGTTATTGCAGTTGCGCTGTCCCGGCACCAGTTAGATTCTTTTTTCCCACCGGAATATTTCACTGCAAGATTCTTTTCAAGTAAAATTGAAGCAAGATCCTGACCATCAAATTCAACATCAGCAAGTATTCGGAAATATTTACCTCTGTCAATGCGATGGAGGTTAATGACTCTGGCATATTTGAGAAGAGAATACACTAATTGTTTGGCAGTTTCTGCCTTTTCTTTCTCTTCCGAGCAGTTATTTTTTTTGATTTCGGGAGTATCTATTCCTCGAAGTCGAATTGCTATGTTTTTGCCTATGATTGCAGGTGTGTTGGGGATGTTAAACGTGATTGTGTCGCCATCATAATTTCGAACAAACTGAACATTTTCTAAGCTTTTATCGTTTTCGGAAATCGATCCTGCAATTAAGTTGTTACAGTGCATTACTGTAAGGAATACAAGGATGATGAGATGTTTTAGAAGTGCCAACATGGGTGTGCCGATCTACCAGTACCAGACGATTTCAAGTTTAATAAAATCATCATTAGCAAGGCTGATAGCTGGATCTTGAATATCCATATTGGTAAAGAAGGATGCATCAAGGTTTATCCTGATCGATTCTCCAATACGACGACTGGCTTCAACGGCTACAATGGAGGAGCCAGTATGGATATCACGGATAAGACCAAGCAGAAAAGTAGTATCATCCATATCGTTTAACACTAAACGCAGACCAGTCATGACATCATTGTCGTAAATAGTGGGTAGCCAGCCGTCATCGCGATCATCAAATACATATTCACCAATAAGACCAAGATCCATCATGGTATCTGCAATTCCAACAAGAGTGTATTCAAAGCCGAAGGTGACAGCAGCGTATGAGCGACTCTGGCCGACACGGTAATAGGATTCTCCTTTAAGTAACCATTCACCCACAGACATTTGCAGATCAAGTCCGGTTTGGCCGATCTGCTCGTAGTAGGGATAAAATGTGGGGCCGGTGGATGGGTTTTGAGCAAATAAAAGAACAGGATCTCGTGCGGTACCATTAAAGTAATAGAGACCTAAATCTGTGACACCAAGCGTTGTGGAGTACCGAATGGCAAGGTCAGTATTATGTTGTTCGGCACCACTTTCATAGATGGTCTGATCAGTATCCACTGGAACTGGTGTGCGGAACCTACCATAAACACCAGGAAATGTACGTTCTCTAAACCATGGCAAAGCAAATGCCTCAATAACACCCCAATCTCTGGGGACGGTGAGATGAATCATAGGCTGGCCCAGTTTTTCTTCACCATCGAGTGCTTCAATCTGATCAGTTTGGTTTATGATGTCAACCAGGTGCACAAATTCTGTTGCGCCCCAAAAGACGCGCCCAAGGCCTACAGTGAGTTCCCAATTGTCGGTAAAGTAGAGAAGTTCAGCAATCCTGAGATCTCCCTGGGTTCGTTCTTTATCGTTTTCATCTAAGCGGTAAAAGGCTTTGAGTGAAAATTGAAAGTTATCATTTATGTAATGATTGAGTTCAAAATTCCCGGCAACAGAAATGGCTTGATTTTCCTGATGTTGCCATGAACCATTTTCAGTGAAAAGGAATCCCTGAACAGAAAAATCTCCGTTAACTTCAAATGCTGTGACCGTTGCCGGAAAGAACATAATGAGGGCAAACAGGGAACAGCAGACAAAGGAGACTGTATGGATATGTTTTTTAGCGAACACGTTTCAAACTTGTGGAGTTGAAATCTTTGTCAGTGAGACCAGTCTGAAAGGCGTAATTTGTCCATATAAGATTTGTGGATTTTCCTGTCTGATGATTTTTCATATTCATGCTTTCTGCACGCCAATATTTACCAAGATATTGCTTGTATCCATCAACGGTGAGGGTTTTCAAAAGACTTTTTTTGCGATCATAATATTCAACTTTCATCAGACGATATTCGGCCTTATCCAACCAGGATATACGTTTGGTATAACCTGAATTCTTTTTGTCAACGGGATAGCTTTCTCCAACAAAACAGAGTTGCCACTGATACTCTTCTTCACGAAGATGTTTGTAGGTGTATTTCTCGGTTTCCTGACTTGCAATATCTTCGTAGGCAAATTCACTGCCCATAAAAGAACCGGATTTGTTCCGTGAATTAATTCTTTTGACTCGTTTCAAAGCCGGGAGATACAACCACTGTTCATCATCCGCTGCCTTATGCGAGAAGGTGAGAAAGGCAGTTCCCTTAACATCTTTAGGGGTATCGAAAATTGACAGAGATTTGTCACCATCGTCAGGAACCTCAAGT
>DAOWDZ010000262.1 GCA_030638765.1 Desulfocapsa sp. | reverse complement strand
TCCACAGCTAGCTGATATTGAACGACTTCTAAAAAAACTGCTAGATCGAAAAGTTATAGAAGGTTTTGAGCCGGTTAATGAACTGCCCGAATCTCGTCTTGATATGCGTCCCTTTAAGGCAAAAAGGCCTAAAAAACCTAAAAAAGGATATCGGGATGGACAGCGTTCCGGGGCAAATGCACAGGGAAACCGTCCTGCCTCAAGCCGATCAAAATCCAAGTCCAGATTTAAATCATAATTTTTTGGTACTATGAGAAAACGGGTACGAATAGATATCGATTACCGAAAGGACTGCTGATGGGGCTTTAAAGACGTGCGGGCACGTCTCAAGAGTATGGATCCCGGGATGGAGTTTCACTTTCTCTGTGTCCCTCATATGGCTGATCGGATGAGCGAAGTGGTACCTGAAAGTGGCGGGGAAATAACAAAAAGAGATAACAGAGCCTATGCTGTTGTGCTTTCCGTCCGCAAGTGTTTCTGATTTGGTGTTGCAGAACTGAAGGATCTAATTACCTGGTTTTGCCAATTTGTTGCGTAAAATCCAT
The DNA here is from genome assembly GCA_030638765.1 of Desulfocapsa sp. Next base: position 12,914 of record DAOWDZ010000262.1, on the reverse strand, counting down.
GTCGCAATGGCCAGTAAAAAAAACAACCCACTAATCCATAATTGTGAGCGGCCAAGTTCAGCAGGTTTCATGAGTGGTGGAACCATAAGTTTCCCCCATCGCTTATGTACCCAGAGAGAATATTCTTTTCCTAACTGGAACGGCTGCTTCAGCTCTTTGTCCTTTACAAATGAAAAATCAGGAGCTTCGAGCAAGGTCGCTTCTCCTTTATATGAAAATGAGAATACAGGTATCATGTTGGAGGCCTCTCCAACCTTCTCGGTGGGGTCGGGTACGAATTTCAATACCGTGGCTTCAATGGGTGAGTAGTCATCACTAATATCTTCTGTAAAGAAAGTGGTGTTGATGCTGGTTCTGAAGAGGTGAGCCCCGTTAAACAGGAAGAAAAGGGCAAGAAGAAGAAGGATCGTTGATTTCTGAGGAGTTGTATTCGTCTGTTTATTTTCCATCCGATGACTATTCCATGAATGAACACCATATGGAAATGAAAATTTGCCTAAAGTGTAAAAAAAAAGTTTCCAGCCAATAGTATTGAGAGGAATTCTCTCTTTGAACTGTTTTGTTTTGCTATAATTGAATGTGTGCTATATCCTCTTACTGGAAACGTTAAAAAAATGGTTGAACAAGATCATATGATTCTATAGTTAGATGTTTATGACAACGTTAAATATTTATGGATGATAGAGAAAAAAATCAGTTGGCAAGACACATTTTGCTTGCAGATGATGAACCCATTCTCTTGGCTTTTGTTCAGATGATGCTTGAACGGCTTGGTTTTACCGTACATGGTGTTGAAAACGGTCGTAAAGCTGTGAATATGGTGCGCGACAGTGAAATTGATTTCTGCGCTGTTGTTTTGGACATTCTGATGCCTGAGATGAATGGTATTGATGCCATGAAGGAAATTCGTACAATTAATTCCACGCTTCCAGTTATGCTGATCAGCGGCTATTCCAGGGAGGATATCCCTGTTAATGAAGATAAACCCGATGCTTTTATGACAAAGCCTGTTGAGTATGAGGCGATGCGGGATACGCTTAAGACGTTATTGAATAAAACGTCCTGATTATTTTCGGGGTTTACATCGTGCGGTTGCCTGGGCAATTAACGGGTCGTCCGGCCAATAATGTTTGGGGTAACGTCCAGCCAGTTCTTTTTTGACCGATGGGTAGGTGTTTTTCCAGAATGAGGCAAGATCAGAAGTCACCTGAACAGGACGTCTGGCAGGAGAGAGAAGGTGGACAAGAACCGGAAGTTTCTCATTATAGAAAGTGGGAGTTTCGGTTGTACCAAACATTTCCTGCAGACGAACTTCCAGAATAGGGGGCTCTCCCGGAAGGTATTGGAGCTTGATGTTTGATCCGCTTGGCGCCTGGTAGTGGGTTGGGAGCAGGGCGTCGAGTTTCTGCTGTTTTTCCCAGGAGAGCAGGGAGTGGAGAATAGTATAAACATCAAGCTTTCTGAGCTGTCTTAAACTTTTGATGGCGTCAAGATACGGAACAAGCCACGAGAGATCCTGTAAAAGAGCACTGTCGGACATATCAGCCCATTTTGTGGAATCAATGGCGTGTGCGGTTGTAATTCTCGCCTGGAGTTCCCGACTCTTTTTTTGCCAGTTCAGGCAGTCGATTCCATGTGTCCTGATTCCTTTGAGAAGACATTGTCTGATCTGTTCCGGATTTGGATTTGAAAGTGGCATTGTGGAAATTTCAAGACTGTCAAGACAGAGGGCAGAGATACTTTCAACCTTTGAGTGTCTCCACTCAACTCGTTCAACTCTCGTCAATAAATGTTTATGTTTTTTTGTGATATCTTCTTTATGAAGAGTTGCTCCCAGAAATATACGACCCTGCTTTTTGCCGCCATCGACGTGTGCAGCCACAAGAAAATCAGCCTGGTGAAGATGGTCTCCCTCGGGAAGAATGACACCACGACCAGAAGCCAGTAGGTGCTGCTTGGAACCGGATTTTTTCATAGCGATACGGTCCGGATAGGCGATGGCAAGAAGATTACCGGATTCATGGAAGTCTTCCTGAGCAGGTTTCTTTTTATGTATCTTTAAAATGCGCTGATACTGATCTGCCTCCTTGAGGATGCGGGCGCAGAGTGATGGGTCTGCACCTCGAGAACGAACAATTGCTGTTTCCTCTTCCTTGAAGAGTCTCAAAATATCCAGCCGGTCTTCGATGTCAGCACTTTGATGACCATCGGCACCACGAAACAGGTCACGATTTTGTAAGAGGGCAGCAAGGTGGCAGGCAAGTGATCCATGCCCCTGCTTATGTCCAAGCAGCAGCATTACAGCAAGGCGCGGATGGAGTGGTAATAACGCCATACGTTTGCCTGTCTCTGTGAGCAGCCCTTTTGTGTTAAGAGCTCCCAGCTGTGCAAGGAGTGCTCGTGCCCGTAAGACAGAACCACTCCTTGGCGGATCAAGCCAGTTAAGCTCCGTTGGGTCTGATACGCCCCAGTGGAGAAGCTCCAGTAACAAGGGGGCAAGGTCTGCACCAATAATTTCAGGAGCCAGATAGTCAGGTTTTGAGTGATGGTCGCTTTCAAGCCACATGCGATAACAGGTTCCAGGTCCAAGACGACCTGCACGTCCCGTGCGCTGTTCCGCCGAAGCCTTGGAGATTGATATCGTACGCAGAGATGTCAGGCCGGTGGAGGGAGAAAATTGCGGAACCTTCATGAGCCCCGAATCAATGACAACACTCACCCCTTCAATGGTGAGGCTGGTCTCGGCAATGGGAGTAGCCAGGATTACCCTTCTTGTATTACTTGATGTAAAAATCATGTCCTGTTTCTTTTGTGGCAGATTGCCGTAAAGAGGAAGGCAAAGAACATCTGCTGATATCTGTCTCTGCACTGCCTTGATTTCACCTGCACCGGGAAGAAACACCAGAATATCACCAGAATCCTGAGCAATTGAGCGATGAATGGCTTTCACTACCTGTGGAAGAAAGTAATCGGAAGAGGATCTTGAAAGATATTGAATTGCCACTGGAAAGCAGGAGCCTTTCCCTGTTATCACCGCTGCTTCGCCAAGCATGCCTGCCACTCTCGAACTATCCATGGTTGCAGACATAACCATGATTTTAAGATCATTACGAATCTCCAGAATATCCATGCAGAGAGCAAGGGCAAGATCCGATTGGATGGAACGAAGGTGAAACTCATCAAAGATTACCAGTCCGACATTTTGAAGTTCAGGGTCATTCTGGATCATCCTGATGAAGATTCCTTCGGTTACAACTTCAATCCTGCTGTCCCGGCTGATTTTTTTATCAAAACGAATGCGGTATCCAACGGTTCTTCCAAGGTCGTCGTTGGCTAGGTCGCTCATTCGTTTAGCAGCCATGCGGGTCGCCAGGCGTCTTGGCTCCAGCATGATGATTTTTTTACGGGCAAGCCATGGTTCATCAAGGAGAGTTAATGGGACAATTGTGGTTTTTCCAGAGCCGGGATCAGCGGAAAGGACAACGGATTGCTGTGTTGCAAGCGTCTCTTTAATATCCTGTAAAATGGAATGAATCGGGAGTTTGGGCAGAGAAAATTTCATTGTCCGAGATGCTATATCATACCCTATCTGCGCTGATATGTGTGAAGGGTGAAAGTATTTCTTTGACCCATTCGTTCTTTTGAAACTTCCCGGAAATCTTCTGCGGGAATCTGTGGAAAGAAGGCGTCACCGTCATAGTTATTGTCAAGAATTGAAAGCAGGATGGTATCAACTGTTTTCATGGCTTCTTTATAGATACTTTTCCCGCCAATAATGAAGATCTTGTCATGGTCGCCACAGTATTCAATTCCTTCTGCCAGACTTTTTGCTACCCTGCAGTCAGGTATGTGGAGATTGATATTTCTACTGAGTATTACATTGTGACGTTTTGTGAGTGGTGATCCAATCGACTCATAGGTCTTTCGGCCCATGATAACGGCATGGGCCAATGTGGTTTTTTTGAAAAACTGCATCTCTTCAGGAATCTCCCATGGAATACTGTTGTTTTGTCCAATGACTCTGTTTTGAGCCATTGCTGCTATCATGATGAGTTCCATTGAGATATATGGTGCAAAGTTTTAAAGGGAAAATGTAAAAAAACAAGCGGAATTGCTGTTTTTCCTGTATTTTAGCCATGGTTTTGTACTACACTTTTACAGTATACCTGTTTTATATTTCTCTTACCGTAATTTTATCCAGGTTAGAGTTCCAGCAACGTGGAGGTTGTACATGAAGATAAATTGTCCCCATTGCGGGGTGCAAGGTTCTGTTGATGATTCTTTAGCGAGAAAAAAACTGCGTTGTCCTGAATGCAATAAGGTTTTTTTAGTTGCCGAAGAGTTACTTTCAGAAATCATTGATAACGATATAATTACAGAAATTAATGAGGAAACAGTACCGGAAGCGGAAGAAGTTGTTACAGAGAGTGAAGAGCTGGAGGAATTAGAAGCCTCTGAGGAGACAGAAACAGCTTTTGTCGATGATGCTCCTGAGATGGAGGAATGTTCTGTCTGTAAACAATCTTTTGCGGCCGAATTAATGGTTGAGATTGACTCAAAATTTCACTGCGCCCTGTGCCAGCCTGAATTTGAAGAAGAGGAACAGGACTTGTTCTTTGAGGAAGATGGTGCTGAAGAAGACCCTGATGAACTTCCCGCTGCAATGGAAAGTGAATCCGTGGTTGACAGTAACATTGATTTGATGGATGAAGTGACTGAAGAGGATACCATCGGAGAGAATGACGGGATTTCTGCCCTGATGGATGACGAAACAATCCAGGATGAGAAAAAAGATTTTGGTTTTGTCGTCTGTGCCGGATGTGGAGAAGAGTTTCATCCCGATTTTATGGACCTAGTTGACTCGAAATATTATTGCGCACTTTGTGATCCTGAGGATGGCGGAGAGGAAGAAAAGATAAACGGAGATCTGGAGGATGACGCGTCCTACTGGGAACTGGATGAGGTCTCTGAGGAAGAAAAAGCTGACTCCTTAGCACAGTCATTAATGGGCCAGGCTGGTAGCATTGATGAAGAAGAACAGAATGGATCCGAAATGGAACATTGCGCTGATTGTGGTGATGAGTTCCATCGTGATTTCTTACAGGAAGTTGATTCTAAATTGTACTGCGGAGTTTGTCAGCCAAAAGCAATTGAAGCATTGACGGACGATGCAGAGGAAACTGAGAGCGAAACTGAAGAAACTGAATGTATAGGTGATACTGACTTCGGTGTTGTTGGGCTAATAAAAGAAGTATGGCAGGAAACTAAAGGAAAAAAGAGAACTATCTGGGCAGCCATGGCTGTTATGCTTTTGATAGTCTGCACCGTTACCTTTGGTGGGATGGCGGCTTCACAGGTTTTTGTTGGCGGGGGTAACCCGATGGTAGTGGCGGGAGTAAGCCTTGGTTCTCAGTTGATTTCAAACTGGCTCTCCATGCTTATGACTGGCGGTATCATGTTGATTGGTGTGCGAAGTGTTCTTGGGCAGCGGGTGAGCTGGAAAATGGTTTTTGCAGGGTTTTCAAGCTGGCTGTCCATGACCATAGCCATAATTCTTCAGACCATTTTAGTTGTTATCGGCTTTATGCTTCTTGTACTCCCCGGAATATACCTTTCTATTGGCTATGCCCTGACTTTACCGCTCATTCTTGATAAAGGAATGGGGCCATGGGAAGCTCTCGAAGCATCACGGAAAGCGATCCACAAAAAATGGTGGACTGTGTTTGGTTTGTATATTGTGCTGGGACTTCTTGCTGTGATTGCGATGATTCCTGCTGGAATTGGACTGATCTGGGTTGTGCCAATGTACTTTGTATTCATCGGTGTACTCTATGTGCGACTTTTTGGTGTTTATGAGGATGTTGCCAGGGAACTGTCGGAAGAAATAGAAGTGGAGACTGAAAAAGCGCTGGAAGAAGAACAGGAAGAATCTCCCGAGGAGAACAAGGAATCAAATAAAGAATAAACTCCACGTCACACTCATCATAAAAGAGTGACATGGTTTATTCGAGAATGTCGGGAGATGGAGAATGCAATTTTTTAAAGTCCATTTCCTGATGTTTCTCTGTGCTGCCATTGTTTCCGGATCTTTTCCGGTGATGGCTGCCATCACCCATGATCTCGATCCTGGTGTACTTACTTTAATCCGTTTTGCCCTCGCCACTCTGTTTTTTGTCCCCATCGTCTGGCTTCGTTACACTTTTGTAGTCTCCTTTGGTGCACTTGTTCGTTACTCTCTGATCTCGGCTACGCTGGTTTTTTTCTTCTGGTGTATGTTTCTTTCCCTTCGGTATACAACTGCTTTAAATAGTGGCGCGATATATACTATCGTCCCTGGCCTTTCTGGGATTTATGCCATGGTTCTGAACAGGGAACGGCTTGGGCGAGTTCGTCTTGTGGCATTGGCCCTAGGTGTGGTGGGTGCTCTCTGGGTTGTCTTTAATGGTGATCTTGCTCTGCTTGTGGAATTCTCATGGAACAGAGGAGATTTAATTTTCCTTGGTGGTTGTCTTGTTCTTGGCTTGTATGGCCCCCTGATCAGTCTGTTTCATCGTGGAGAACCGATGCTGCAGATGTCTTTCTGGGTCATGTTTACAGGTACTTTCTGGTTACTACTTCTTGCCGGGCCGCAGCTATTGGAGGTTTCATGGCCAGATATTTCTTACAAGGTGTGGGGAGGAATTGCCTATCTGGCGATTTTTTCAACGGGTGTTACGTTTTTTCTTACCCAGTATTCAATTCTTTTTCTTGGCCCGACCAGAGTTATAGCCTACTCCTATCTCAATCCAGGGCTTGTTCTTGTGCTTGATTTTCTTTTCGGCGGTATTTTGCCGGGAACCCAGGTTGTTCCTGGTGTGTTAATTGTTCTAGTCGCCATGATTGTTGTTCAGAGAGGGGACTCTTTCAAAAAGTGAACATGTGTGCAGAAAAAAATTCATTTTTTCCTCCGTAACGCCTATAATTAAAGAATAGTTGGAGAACGATCGTTTAAAAAAAACAGAACATTGGAGAATTACATGTTTAGGAAGCTTTTGCCACAAACTGTTAAAGCCAGATTACTGGGTATGATTGGATTTTCTTTTTGTTTGTTGATTACATCCACAGTTATTTTGACTGCAGTTGAAAAAAAGAAAACATTTTTAATGACTGAAACCTTACGTCTTGAAAGCAGATTCTACGGAGTGTATAAAGCCTTTGAAGATTCTGCCCGATCAGCAACAGCTATGGCTCTGGTGGTCGCAGCAATGCCGGATGTGCAAAAAGAATTTAGTGATCGTAATCGTGAGAAATTAAAGGATCTTACCCTACCTTTCTTTGAAAATGAAAAAAAACGGCTATCTCTTGCTCAGTTTCAGTTTCATCTTCCTCCTGCCACCTCTTTTTTACGGCTTCATAAACCTAAAAAATTTGGTGATGATCTCTCCTCAATTCGTCAAACTGTCATTCAGGTAAATCGAACAAAACAAAACCTTTCAGGGCTTGAAGTGGGGCGTGCCGGCCTTGGTATCCGAGGGGTGGTTCCTGTAATGATGGATAGCAGGCACCTCGGTTCGGTGGAATTTGGGATAAAGCTTAATGACAATCTGCTGTTACGCTTGAAAGAGTCGCTCGGAGTGAATATCTCATTGATTGTGCCCGACGGTACAGGTTTTAAATTTCTCGCAAAGACACATTCTTTAAGCCTTCCTCAAAAGAGCCACCCCTGGCTTAAGAAGATAATGAAGATGAATGAAGGTGTCAGATTTAAGCAGGTTGAAAAGGATGGTAAAACCATGATGACGGTTTATGGTCCCTTGAAAGATTATAGTGGCAAAACCATAGGCGTTTTAGCCCTGCCATCTGACATTACGGCTCTTGTGGGTGAGATAAGAGCAACTATGTATAAGATGGCTGCTATCGGATTTGTTGCATTTCTTATTACCATGATTGCTGTGTATCTCTTGATGAATATTCTTGTGAATAATCCGCTTAAGGAACTGGTTGCAAAATTTCAATTGGCAGGGCAGGGAGATCTCACCCTCCATATGGAGAGTAATAAGCTTGTCGCAGTAAATTGCTCACAGGAGTTGAAATGTGGAAATTCTAAGTGCAGTAGTTTTGGAGATGTTTGCAGGTGTTGGGAGCAGAGTGGATCTTTTTCAACAAATGTAGAATGTCCGCATATCCTTAATGGAGATTATGAAACCTGCCGCGAGTGTGATCTTTATAAAAATGGTGTACGTGATGAGTTCGCGGAGCTTGCCACAGCGTTTAATTCGTTCCTTGGTAATGTGCGTCGTATGGTTATTGATATCCAGGGAAGTGTTGATGCTACGGCTGCCGCATCAAACGATCTAGCACAGCTTTCAGACGGTATGCAGGAAGGTGCTGCGTCAGCGGCAGAACGAACCAATACGGTGGCGGCGGCTGCTGAAGAAATGAGTGCCAATATGAATTCTGTGGCTGCTGCCAGTGAAGAGGCTTCCACAAATGTAAATATGGTGGCCACTGCCACTGAGGAGATGACTTCCACCATTTCTGAAATTGCGGCAAATACAGAAGAGGCAAGTTCGATAGCAACCAAAGCTGTTGAACAGGCTTCAAGCGCCAGTGCAAAAGTTGATGTTCTTGGAGAGGCGGCTGTGGAAATCAGTAAGGTCACAGAGGTTATTTCTGAAATTTCTGCCCAGACAAATCTGCTCGCATTGAATGCTACTATTGAGGCCGCAAGAGCTGGAGAGGCAGGTAAGGGTTTTGCAGTGGTTGCAAATGAAATTAAAGAGCTTGCTAGTCAGACTTCAGACGCTACCCAGAAAATCAAGGCGCAGATTGAAGGCATACAGAATTCCACCAACGAAACAGTAACGGAAATAAGAGAAATCACGGATGTTATCCATCAGGTTAACGCAATTGTTGGAACAATAGCTGCCGCAATTGATGAACAGGCTGCCACCACTGGTGAAATTGGTTCCAATGTACAGCAGGCAGCAATGGGAATTTCTGAAGTGAATGAAAATGTTGCTCATACATCCACCGTTGCTGGTGATATTGCAGGAGATATTAATCAGATAAGCAGTGTTACTGAAGAGATCATATCCAGCTCTGAGAAGGTAAGTGGTAGTGCAGATTCTCTGTCTGGACTTGCTGGCAAACTTGGAGCAATGGTTCAACGCTTCAAGGTGTATTGAAAGTTTTGTTATAATTCTGTCGGAACGGGAGAGTTGACAAGTTTTTCAAAATCTGTGATACAATAAGGGATGCTTCCTACTGAATCGCAGATATTGAAAAAAAATCAACGTCTTGTCCTGGCAGGTGCCGGTCACGCTCATATGGTGACCATGGCAGGGATTGCTGCCATAAGAAAACTTGGTCATGAAGTAATTGTGATCGGCCCTTCAGACTATCATTACTATTCAGGGATGGGACCCGGGATGCTGGGCAGCGGATATTCTCCTGAGAATATCCGCTTTCCTGTCAGGAATACTGTTGAGAAACAGGGCGGAATATTTATTCGGGATACGGTAACAGGGGTCGATCCTGCTGCTCGTGAACTGCAATTGCAATCTGGCCAGATTGTGGCCTACGATCTCCTTTCTTTTAATACCGGCAGTTCTGTGAATAAACCGGTAATCCATGGTTGTTCTGACCAAATATATACAGTTAAGCCAATAGAACGTCTGTACCAGGCTCGAACAGCAATTGAATCTCTGTCACGGAAACAGGATATAACTGTCGCCGTAGTGGGGGGTGGCCCTGCGGGGGCTGAAGTTTCAGGAAACCTGACTGAGCTACTTGGTAAAGCTAAAAGTACTTCAACGGTGCTGTTATTTGCAGGGCGAAAATTTCTTGCGAACTTTCCTCAGGCAACCAGCGATAAGAGCCGTAAAATTCTAACAGATAATGGTGTGATTATAAGAGAGGAAGGCCATCTGCTTTCAATTGATGAAAATTGCCTTCATTTTGATTCTGGAGTAACACAGGAGGCTGATTTTATTATTTTAGCCACTGGGGTTCATCCTTCAGGATTCTTCGAGGAGTCCGGTCTGCAAACTGGTGCGGATGGTGGATTGCGTGTGAATAAATATCTGCAATGTCCTGAACATCCAGAAATTTTTGGAGGTGGTGACTGCATCTGGTTTGATGATAAACCTCTTGCCAAGGTAGGCGTGTACGCAGTTCGACAAAATCCCGTCCTTTTCCATAACCTCAAAGCATTTCTTCAGGGAGCATCGTTGCAGCCTTTTAACCCCGGTGGTAACTATCTTCTTATCTTTAATCTCGGGAACAAATTAGGGGTTTTACGTAAAGACTGGTTTCAGATTTCGGGTCGTATTGCTTTCATGGTAAAGGATTGGATTGATCGAAAATTTATGGATAAATTTCAATAGTTTCCACGCTGTTCCTCACACTTTAGGGCTTTTTCATTATTCTGATCCATCTCACAACGGACCATCACAACACCTCACTTAATGATTGCAAATACGGGAATCCAGCAGCATTACCAAGGATAGCTGGTTCTCAGCCTCCTCCGTAAGGAGGATAAAAAAATCCTGGCTGAGTTTTAGTGGAAATCAGGAAAAACAATGAAACCGGTTATTTCATTTCATTGTTTTTAAACTTTTTAACAATGGCAGAGAATAGAGTAAAATTGATATCCAAAAACCTGTATGGAACAAGGCATTTAACATACTTCGCATCATAATACTGCCTCCGTAGAGCATTTTATCCACTTCAGTTAAAGTGAAATCATAGGATGCACTCGAATAAATTGTGAAATGAACACCTTTATAGAAGAATAGCAGAAACACCCCTATGGCGGTAACCATATAGATGGCGAACCATCTCTTCAGTGTTTTCATGGCCTTTTCGTCGAGGTGGTCTTTTACGAAGAAAGTTATCAGTGCAAATCCTAATGGGATGAGAAATCCAAAATTAAACATGTGCCCATGACTCAAACTTAGTGCCTGCGACGCAAAGTAGATAGCTTCGCTCGATAATCCTTCGGAAAAAGCTCGTCCGAACTCTCTGTGAAATACCCCTAAAACGCCGGTCAAAAGCAAGCAAATAAGCGAAAATTTAATCTGTGTCTTTTGCAATCCTACAAAATTTGATTGTTCCTTTACATTCATGATGTGGTCTCCGTTATATTTTATAAACTTCGTATTGGTTTGATTCCTAGCAGATATGAGAATTTTTATCAACTCTTTGGTTCAATGCTGACAACCCACCTTTTCATCTATAGCCAACCACTCTTGCGATAACGAGCGTAATACACTTTCGCTTTGTTTTTGGTTAAGCTGTAATATGTGCAGGGTTGTGCTTGCCATAATCAACCACTGTTGTATTTTGGTTCAGAAGGAGAGTGAAGAAGGTCTCTTCCCCACATTCTTCCCCACACATATAAATAATAAGGCATGATTTATTCTTATGTATGGTGATAACTAAATGACAGAAAATCTACGCTGGAGAGCAAAACAATGACGATTGACTGGATGTATTTTCGTAAGGGATGAACCTCGTGTACAAAAGCTCAGGGGGCCCTTGAGCAGGCAAACATAAACGTTAAAGAGATCGTTGATGCACGCAAGAATGTGATTAAAGAGGATGGCGCCTGGGAGATCTTCCAGGGTATGAAGAGTGTGCATGTCGGAAGAGGAAAGAAAACTGTTATTTATACACCGAGTACGGAATCTAAAGAAGAGATCCTGAAGGTAAGCTTAGGGCGCACTGGCAATTTGCGGGCACCCGCGGTACGTGTTGGAGTTACTTTGTATGTTGGATATAACGAAACAATGTATGGGGAGTTGACTGGATGAATTGGAAAAGTTTGTTTACGCTGAGTGCCGATATGAGCGCTGATGAGGTTAAACAGTTCATGGCAGAACATAAGCCTGATGAATATCAACTCCTCGATGTTCGTCAGCCTAAGGAGTATGAGAAAGAACATCTTCCTGGTGCCATACTTATTCCTGTACGAGAATTAACCGATCGTATTGGGGAGCTTGATTTTAATAAACCAACATTTATTTACTGACACTCTGGAGTACGCAGCAAGGCTGCTGCGCAATTACTGCTTGCTGAAGATCTGCCCCATATTTTTAATATGAAAGGTGGTATTATTGCCTATGACGGTGGAAAAGCAGTTGGGAGTGAGAATTTTGGAATGGAATTTTTTGTCACAGGAGATTTTAGTGATGTGTTCCGGATGAGCTATGCCATGGAAGAGGGATTGCAGCAACTCTATCTGATTTTTGAGGATCTGTGTGAAGATCCTGACGTTAAAGTACTTCTTGCTCGTCTGGCAAAATTTGAAGAAGGTCATAAGGCCAAATTGGCATCGATGTTTCCTGATATCGAAAATGAAGATGAGGCTGTCGACAATACATTGGAGGGTGGCTTTGATAAGCAACAGGTGTTAGATTATTTTCAATCGCGAATTGTTACTCAGGATGATGTTATCCAGCTTGGAATGATGCTTGAGACTCAGGCATATGATTTGTATAGTCGTTTGGCGAAAAAAGAAAAAGATGGTGAAGCTAAAGAATTCTTTGAATTTATGGTTAAAGAAGAAAAGCAGCACCTTTCCTTTCTCAGTGTTGAATACGATAAAATTCTCTAATTCCTCCCTCTTGAGTTTGGAGGTTACCTCTCCCTTATTTCATCATTTCCACTGATTCGGAAATGATGAATTTCTTTATATACATCAAATCTTTGTTTTCTTCAGGTGGTTGTCGATCGTACGCCTGTTCTCCTTGTGCTGTTCCCTTTAACAATTTGAAATGTAAGAGTAAGATATGAATTTCGGTGGCATTTTGCCGTGGAGAATGTCATGCGCAAAGTAAATAAAAATCTTGACTTGCGAAGAGTTATTACTTACTATTGAAAATTATTATCGCAAGGAGGCAATATGCAATTACGGATGACAAATCAGCGTG
>DAOWDZ010000023.1 GCA_030638765.1 Desulfocapsa sp. | reverse complement strand
GGGACGACTGGCAGAACGACTTCATGAAAATCTGAACAGCGATGAGATACAGCTCAACTGCTCGGTAAAATCTATTTCAAGGGATGACGATGGCTGGAAAGTGGAAACAGCGGAAGAAAGCTATGAATGCCGTAACCTGGCTCTGGCTCTACCTGTAAATGCTTCTCTTTCACTCCTTGAAAATATTGTAACACCACCCATGGCTTCCATTCCAGAGGCTAGAATTGTCACCATTGCCATGGGTTTTGGTGCTGAAGCAAGCCTTCCTCCAGGATTTGGCTATTTAACCCCGGAACAGGAAAAACGATTTTGCCTAGGAGCCCTCTTTTCCTCAAATATGTTCCCAGGCCGCGCCCCGAAAGAGCATATCCTACTAGAAGCTCTGGTTGGCGGTCGCAGACATCCCGAACGCCTTCAACTTGATGACGACACCTTAATAAGAGAAGCGTATCAAGATTTAAAACAACTTCTCAATCTCCCCAAACCACCTACTTTTGCTAAAGTCCTACGTCCACAGGGAGGAATTCCACAGCTTGAAAAAGGGTATCCCGCACTTCTCAAATGGCGAAACGACATGATGAAAGAAGAAAAAGGATTGTATGTAACTGGATTTGGATGGGAAGGTATCGGACTTAACGATATGATCAAAACCGCCTTCCGGGTTAGTGAAGCTATCAAACAGGGTGAGCAGGATGGTGGAGAAAAAAATGCAGAGATTAAGAAAGTGTACTTTTAGCTTGAGTTCTTCATTCCTGATCTGAAAAATCGCTACGTTCACCAAACCTCAGAGAACATAAAAAATGACAACCAACTATCTGCCCAAAATTCTAATCGTTGATGACCAAAAGCAAAACCTGACGACCATGAGGCTCTTACTTGCTGAGACTTATGCGGAACTTTTCACAGCATCATCTGGTAAAGAGGCCATCAGTCTTGTTGCCGACAATGATTTTGCCCTGATCCTTCTTGATGTGCAGATGCCTAAAATGGATGGTTTCGAGACTGCCGAGACCATGCGTTCCAGTAATTATGTCGATGGAGTACCTATCATTTTTATTACTGCCAACAGTCAAAAGCAGCAGGATATCTTTCAAGGTTATGATTCCGGAGCAGTTGATTTTCTATTTAAACCAGTGGAGCTTAAAATTCTTCTAAGCAAAGTTTCATTTTTTTTGGAACTGGATAGAAAGAGCAAAGAACTCATCAAAGAAAATAGAGATTTGGCAAAGCTTACCATTCATGATGATCTCACTGGCTTGTACAACCGCAGACACTTAAACGAAAGACTGCAGGAAGAATTTTCCCGATGTAAACGTTACAACACGGATTGCTCATGCATGATGATAGACCTTGATCATTTTAAAAATGTTAACGATACGTATGGCCACGGCTTCGGGGATGTGGTTATCAAAACCTTTGCCAAACGACTTTCTGAAAGAACCCGCAGTACAGACTTTGTTTTCCGCTTTGGTGGCGAAGAATTTTTAATTTTACTGCCTCAAACTGATATTTCAGGGGCAGAACAGTTATCTCGGGAAATTTGCAGGTATAATGAGAAAGAAAAATTCACATCCCCTACCCATGAGGCTATAGTAACTGTCAGCATTGGCCTTTCCTCGTTTCAAGGGCACAAGCCCAAGGTACAAAATGATCTGATCAGTATGGCAGACCAAGCCCTCTACGCAGCAAAAAACAATGGCCGCAACAGAGTTGAAATATATCGGTAACAGTAACAGTACCCCAATTAAAAACACCACACCTCGCTGACACAGCGCGTCACGACACAAAAAGCAGCTTGACATCCTAACACCCAGAAAGTTTCAAAACATGCTTATGCATTCAGTTTCTTATCAAACACGCCACTTCAGGAAATAATTCTCGGCCTTACCGATTATCCAGGCCATGGTCAGCCCCATAAAAGAGAGGATAGAGACACCTGCTATCAGCTGATCTGTTGCCATCAGACTTCCGGCAAGCAGGATATAAGCCCCGACACCAAATTCCGCCCCTATCATCTCCGCGGCCACCAGTAAAATGATACCGATTGAAGCAGATATTCTGAATCCGGAAAGAATCGCAGGCAGTGCTCCTGGAATAATAATTTTTCGGACAATGGACAGATGGGAAAGACCAAAGGATTGGCCCATACGAATAAGATTTCTATCCACATTATCCACTCCACCATAGGTGGCAATTACAGTGGGGAAAAAAGTACCAAAAAGAATGGTTGCGACCTTTGAACCCTCACCAATACCGAACCAGATTATAAAGAGAGGCAGCAGAGCAATCTTCGGAATTGCAAATATTGCAGAAACCAGTGGAGACAAACCCGCTCTTACTATACTGAATAGCCCAATCAGCAAGCCAACAGCGACACCCAAGAGTGTGCCAAACGTCCAGCCCAGCACCAGACGTTGCAGAGAGGCACTAAGATGTTTCCACAACATCCCGGTATCAATAAGTTGAACAAAAGCAGTGAAGGCCTCAGAAGGAGCCGGTAATACCAGGTTACTGATAAAGCCGACACGTGAACCAAGTTCCCAAAACAGGATCAACGCCACAAAAACAGTTATCGAAGTGAGAAACGATGGTTTATGACTAAAGCCTCCCCCTCGGAAAGGCACTGGGTTTGCTTTATTTTTAGCCATTAATCAGCTCTCTGTCCGCCGCACGAGCTTCGTCACGCATCAATCCCCACAGATAGCGTTGTGTTTCTTCAAGTTCTGCATTATCTGAGTCACGATCATTCAGAGCTTTGTCAATGGTTACTATCTCACGTATTCTGCCAGGCCTGCGGGAAAGAACCACAATCCTGTGCCCGAACCGTACAGCTTCATGAAGGTTATGGGTAACATAAACGGCGGAAAAAGACTCACGCATCCAAAGATCAATCAAATCGTCCATCAACAGCTCTCGAGTCTGGCTGTCAAGGGCTGAAAGGGGCTCATCCATCAGCATCACAGCAGGTCTTACAGCCAAAGCTCGTGCAATGGCAACCCGCTGTTTCATACCTCCGGAAAGCTGACGGGGCCATGCTTTTCTGAAATCACTGAGATGGGTACGTTTCAATACATCATCTATTATATCTTTTGATTCCTGCTTGCTGATCGGATGATCTTCAAGAGCGAGACTGACGTTTCCTTCCACCGTCCGCCAGGGCAACAGGGCAAAGTCCTGAAAAATATATGTTAATGGGTTAAGCGAGGATGACGGTGCTTGGCCAAGCAACAGGACTTCTCCTGAATCAGGACGTTCCAGACCGCCTATTAAGCGAAGAAGAGTGGATTTACCACATCCGGACGGGCCAACGACACAGACGATTTCAGCATTTCCCAATCTCAGACTGATATCATCCAATACCGCCATATCACCGTAGGCGTGTGTAATATTATTGAGTTGCAGATCCATAAAAATAAATGCATCGTAAAGACAGAAGCTTAATTGCGACTGCCTTTACGATATGTCATTTAATAAGTTTCGACAAAACTCGGATCAACAATTGTATCGATGGTGATACTCTTTGAGACCATATTTTCAGATTGAAACCACTGCAACTGATCTTTCACATTAGTAATATTCAGTTTAGCATCTTTGTTAATACGCATGGAACCATTACGGATGGAAGGTGCAGCCTTCTCGTAAGGCCTATTTACATAAACATATTTGTGGATCAATTTAACCATATCCTCAGCAACAACGTCCCCTGCTGTTTTATCAACCAATGCCGCATTGAAATCAGCGGCACCTTTGGAAAAAGCTTTGAGAAAACGTTGCACCATCTCTTTTTTATCCGTTGCATTTTTAGTGGAAGTGAACACAGTCGTCACCTGATAATCGGGGATATACTCAGAAACTTTCCCTATCATTTCAACTGCCGGTCCCTTGGCCAGCCCTTTTGCAATATGAGGTACTATGGACCACGAGTCGATCTGGCCGGATTTCAGGGCACCAATAAT